>LBPS01000019.1 GCA_000990325.1 Candidatus Nomurabacteria bacterium GW2011_GWE2_34_25 | reverse complement strand
AGGGAATACCGCATTAGGTTATTTTGGACTATTTGGAAATACTACTGGTAGTTACAACGTAGCTCTTGGTTATAGAGCTGCTAGATTTCATGCTGATGGCACCACCGCATTAACTGATGCTGAAAACTCTATATATATAGGTGGCGATGTAAGAGGTAAAGACAATAGCGACTCCAATAGTATTGTAATTGGATACAATGCGATAGGTATGGGAGCAAATACCGCAGTCTGGGGGAACACTTCAATACTCAATCACTACTTCTCAGGCAACATTAATGCAACCAATATTATCGGAGGCTCAAGTACCACCCAAGACCTAACCCTCCAAACTACCTCAGGCGTCGGAGCTACAGGTGCTGATATGCATTTCCTAGTAGGGAACAATGGAGCAACTGAAGCAATGACGATACTGAATAATGGGAATGTCGGAATCAATTATACTAATCCTGGAAGTCCGTTGGTTATTAGTAAAAATCAAAATTCATCAACAGATGTTAATATTTACAATACAGATGTTGGAGCTTCAGCCAAAGCACAATTTCTAATTTGGAATGGAACCAAAACTGCCACCTTCGGTATTCGAGGTACAGGCTTTTCTTCTTGGGGTGCTATGGATGCTAGTGATATTTATATGTGGGGAGATGATGACATTTCAATTTTAACAAGTAACAATGGTAGTGCTATAAAATTTGGAACAGGAAACGGAACTCCCAATGAACGTATGCGTATTGATACAAATGGCAATGTGGGGATCGGAGTTACAGGACCTACTGCTTATCTTCACCTAAAGGCTGGTACTGCAACTGCAAACACTGCTCCATTAAAATTAACAAGTGGAACAGACCTCACAACACCAGAAGCAGGAGCATTTGAATACGATGGTACAAACTTACACTTCACTCCAGTTGCTACCAGAGAAACTATTGCATATGTATCTAATTTAACAACAGGTTACGTTCCATACACCGGAGCTACAGGTAACGTAACTCTAGGCACATACTCTCTTACTACTCCAAACATTCTTGGAGGAACATCCACCACCGCCGACCTCACTCTTCAAACCACCTCCGGTGTCGGAGCAACAGGTGCTGACATGCATTTCCTTGTAGGTAATGCAGGAGCGACGGAAGCGATGACGATATTGAATAATGGAAGAGTGGGAGTTGGAATAGATGCCCCAAATGACACACTTCAAGTCAAGACTATTGGCCAAGGTTCAATATCTTTCGGAGGTAGTAATGGAAGAGAAATACATGCTTATGACGCTGCAGGTGCAGCTGCAAACTTTGATATGGTTGCGGCTTCAACATATTTTAGTGGGGACCTAGTTGTGGGTGGTCAAATTAAAAGTACTTCATCAGGCAATCTTATTTTAGCAACACAAACTGCTGGTAAGGGGGTTGCAATCGGAAACATAACACCAACTGCTAATTTACATATAAAAGCAGGAACTGCAACTGCTAACACCGCCCCACTCAAATTCACTTCAGGAGCCCTACTCACTACTCCCGAAGCAGGAGCCATAGAGTTCTTAACTGATGCCTACTATGGAACTATCACTACAGGAGGAGCAAGAAAGACTTTTGCATTCTTAGAGAGTCCTGTCTTCACAACTAACATCACCACTCCTCTTGTTCTCGGAGGAACTTCCACCACCCAAGACCTCACTCTCCAAACAACCTCCGGTGTCGGAGCTACTGGTGCTGATATGCATTTCCTCGTTGGTAATGCAGGAGCGACAGAAGCAATGACGATACTCAATGATGGAAAGGTGGGGATTGGGACTACTTCTCCCACCTATAAACTCGACGTCAAAGGTACCGCCGTCGCAGATGGTATCCGCTCTGATATGGGATTTGACATCTACCAAGTACCCAACCCTACCGTAGCTCCCACAGGAGTAGTCTCTGCTGGAGGTTCGGTGGATACAGGTACTCACTACTATTATGTATCTTACATTACAGCTACAGGAGAAACTCAAACTAAACTAAGTGGAGTTATCACAACTACAGCAGGTAACAACACCGTAACCCTCACTATCCCAACATCGACTGACCCTCGAGTCACAGGAAGAAAACTTTATAGAAGTAAAGCAGGAAGACCATCTAGTGAAGGATTAAACTTAGCAACTGTTGCTGACAATACATCCACAGAATACATTGATATTATTGCTGACGCTAGTCTAACCGGAACCATTGCCAATGGAGACGGACCAGCTGTCTATAGAGCAAACACAACGACTCAATACTTAACAGTGAACGGAACAAAATCACTAACAATTGATTCCAATGCAACATACTTTGGATTAAATGCTGGAGCTTCGATTAACGGAGGTGGAAAAAATACCTTCATAGGTTTAGATGCTGGAAGATATGCAACTACAGCAACAGCTTCAATATTCATAGGTGATACAGCTGGAGGAATAGGTACAGTTACAGGTTACGATAATATTTTAATAGGTTTAGGTGCAGGAAGAGCATTTACAAGTGGCTATGATAGTGTTGGTGTTGGATTCCAATCTCTCATTACAAATACTACAGGTTATCAGAATACTACGATGGGTTCGTATTCAATGTATTCAAATACTACAGGATATGCTAACACCGCTATCGGAATGAACTCTCTTCGAAGTAATACCACTGGATATCAAAATATTGCATTGGGATTTAATGCAGGACGCTACATAACAGACGGAGCAACAGCTAATGCTACATCAAATAATTCTGTTTACTTAGGTTATGCAACTCGTGCTAGTGCTGATGCAAATACAAACGAAATCGTAGTTGGCTACAGTGCCATCGGTAATGGAAGTAATACCGCCACATGGGGGAACACTTCAATACTCAATCACTACTTCACCGGCAACATCAATGCAACCAAAATGATTGGAGGTTCTTCCACCACAGCTGACCTAACCCTCCAAACAACATCCGGCATCGGAGCCACAGGAGCTGATATGCATTTCTTGGTAGGGAACAATGGAGCAACAGAAGCAATGACGATATTGAATAGTGGTAATGTGGGAATTGGGACGACGAATCCAGTAAGTAAACTTCAGGTTGGTATTCCAACAGGGAGTTCTACAAGTAACCTAGATGATGCCGCCGTTAATATCTTTGGGGCAGGTAGTGTTTATTCTGGTACTCTTGGTGTATATAATAATGGGGCTGCTGGTGCGGATGTTGGTGGAAGTATTGTACTTGGAGGAGATTCTGGAAACGCCACCTCGCCTTACCCTTTTGCTTATATTAAAGGTGGAAAATTAAATGCGACGGCAGGAGATTATGCTGGCTATCTAGCATTTTCCACCACCACTGCTGGGGCATCAGTGAGTGAGAGAATGAGAATAGATAATAGTGGCAACGTCGGTATTGGGACAACGGCACCTGGATCAAAATTACATGTTAGAAATAATTCATTTTACGAGTTCTACTGATGAGACAGTTGGTTCCCAAATAGCGGGAATAAGAGAATCAACCGGAGGGACAAGTTACTTGTCTTTCAGCAACTATCTAAATGGGACAGGAATAGTTGAAAGAATGAGAATAAATGGATCTGGCTCTGTCGGGATTGGGACTACTTCTCCCACCTATAAACTCGACGTCAAAGGAACAACCACTGCACACGGTATCCGTTCAGATATGGGATTTGATATTTATCCAGTACCAAATCCAACAGCTCCAACAGGAGTAGTCTCAGCTGGTGGTTCAGTTGATACAGGAGCACACTATTACTTAGTAACTTATACGACATCGGTTGGAGAAACTGGTTCTACTTATACTACTGTTACTACTACCGCTGGTAACAATACAGTTACTCTTACCATTCCAACTTCAACTGATCCAAGAGTGACAGGTAGAAAACTTTATAGAGCAAAAGCTGGAGCTGCTGCTTATAATGATTACTATCTTGCAACAATAGCAAACAATACAGATACTACATATGTAGATACTGTTGCTGATTCAGCATTAACAGGGAGTGCAGGAGTATCTTATTTTAGAACAAACACTACTTCAAATAATATCTCTATGAATGGAGTTAAGGCATTAAATATAGATGCCAACCTTACTTCACTTGGGGTTCTTTCTGCTCAATCTATCACCACAGGAGGAGGAAATTCTTTTATTGGAAATGAATCAGGAAGATATACTACGTCTGGTATTTCAAATACGGCAGTAGGTAGTTCGTCGTTAAGAACTAATACAACAGGAAGTCAAAATACCGCTCTTGGAATCAGTGCAGTATATTCAGCTTCTACTGCTACTTATAATACAGGAATAGGTTACAATTCTTTATTCTATGCTACAAATAGTTACAACACAGGAGTTGGAGGAATGGCGTTATTTAATATTACTACTGGAGCTTCTAACACAGCTGTTGGGTTCAATGCAGGACGTTATATTTCAGGAGGTTCAGTTGCTAACCAAACTAGTGGCACGTCTGTATATATAGGTACAAATGCTTATCCTCTTGCTGACGGAGGAGCAAATGAAATCGTGATTGGATACAATGCGATAGGAAATGGAAGTAATACCACAACAATTGGTACTGGCAACGTATTATATGTTGGAGGAAGTTCTATTTCAGGAATAGCTGCTCGATTTACTAATAGTGCTGGATATTGTGATATAAATCCACTTACTACATCACTTGCTTGTACTTCAGATATAAATTTAAAGAAGAATATTGTAACCTTAGATGATGTTGAATTTGCTTTACAAACTGTTCCTGATATTTTGAGTAAGTCAGTCTTAGAACGTATTAATTCTCTTACTCCAGTAAATTACAATTGGAAAAGCGAGATAGATGGAGACTCCAAGCATGTAGGATTCATTGCTCAAGAAATGGAACAACTCTTCCCTGATTTAGTTTCTACTGACGAAAAGACTGGACTTAAATCTATAAGTTATTCCAGTCTTACCCCATACTTAGTGAAGGCTATTCAAGAAATGAATCTGATGATGGTAGATATAAATAATTTTAAGCCTGAAGACATAGAGAGTGATACAAATCCTTGGAGAGTTGCTCTTACTTCTTGGTTGGGGAATGCTACGAATAAAATTACTAGAATATTTACTGGAGAAATATGTTTGACAGATGAGGTAGGGGATACAGAATGTATAAACAAGAACGAATTAAGGTCTCTAAAGACATTAATAAACACAAGTAGTACAGCATCAGTTATTTCTCCAACAGACACAACCCCAGTAGACACAACTACTGAAGTGGTAGATATTACTCCTCCAGTTGATACAATAACTCCAACCGATACTTCATCTACCGATCCAGTACCTACAGATACACAACCTACTCCAACAGATACGACTGATACTTCGCCTACTGACTCAGTATCTCCGGTTTCGGAACCTTCGGCAACTTCAGAACATCCAGCAGATACTTCACCGTCCCCAGAAGTTATTACCGAACCAACTTTATAGTATAATATTAATATATAATGAAAAAAATATTCTTAACCACAATCTTCTTCCTTCTAATCTTCCTTCTACACACCAGTACTTCCTTTGCTGCTACATACTATGTATCTAATACAGGCCTAGATACTAACAACGGAATATCATCAAGTACTCCTTGGCAGACTATATCCAAAGTCAACAGTTTCACTTTTGCATCAGGGGATTCTATTCTTTTTAACAAAGGAGATACTTTCTATGGCAATTTAATAATTCCCCGATCAAGTTTAACTATTAGTTCATATGGTTCCGGCGAGAAGCCAATCATCTCTGGTTTTCAAACAATTACAGGCTGGACCGAAACGTCTCCTGGAAGTGGTATTTATTCTGCTCCGAGTAATGCTACTAGTTCTTTGAATATGGTAACTATTGATGGCGTGAATACTCCTATGGGAAGATGGCCGAAAACAGGATGGTCTACCTTCGAATCATTTTCAGGGAGGACTTCAATCACCGATAACCAACTCACTAGTACTCCCAATTGGACAGGAGCAGAAGTTGTAATAAAAAAGAATAATTGGACGATAGACAGAAGTGTTATTACGAACCATACGAATAATACTATCACTTATACAAGTGGGTCAACTTATAACCCTGTGTCAGTAGATGGTGTTTATGGATATTTTATTCAAAAAAGTTTAAATACTCTTACCCAAATGGGGGATTGGTATACAGATGGAGTTAATCTGTATATGTATTTTGGTAGCAATAATCCAAATAGTTATGTAGTAAAGGCTAGCACTATAGATAAGGTTATTACAATAGATTCTAAAAATACAGTTACGATTAATGATTTAACAATCGAAGGTGGAAATGTTTATGGGATTTATGCATATCTTTCGGTTACGATAAATATTACAAATTCCAATATTCAGTTCAATGGTGATACTGGAGTTTTTGGGAATAGTAACACGGTAATAACTGTAGACAATTGTAATGTAAATAACAACAATGGTTTTGGAGTATATATAACTTCTACTTCTGCTACATTAAGTAACTCTATTGTTGATTCCAATGGAATGTTTGCAGGTATGGGTAGAGTAGATGGAATATCTTATAGTGGTGTTTATGTTCGAAGTACTGGCGGGCTAATAGAATACAATCAAGTAACGAATGCCGGGTACAATGGAATTATGTTTTATAATAATAATTTTATTGTTCGTTATAATAAAGTTGATGGGACAAATTCTCTTATTACTGACGGTGCAGGTATTTA
The DNA here is from genome assembly GCA_000990325.1 of Candidatus Nomurabacteria bacterium GW2011_GWE2_34_25. Classification (GTDB taxonomy): domain Bacteria; phylum Patescibacteriota; class Minisyncoccia; order Phycocordibacterales; family UBA9973; genus UBA8515. Next base: position 1,075 of record LBPS01000019.1, on the reverse strand, counting down.
TACCTTTAACGGTAATCCTGCCTCACCTAATACAGGGCAGAAAGTTTACAACAATATTGTGATAAATGGTGGTGCGAATGGTTTGTATAATGACAATTCAGCAAACAATATTGAGTGGTATAACAATGTAATCTCAAATGTAGCTAAATACGGTATTCATATGAATGATGGATACAGCAATAGTATTCACAACAACATTTTTAATAATGCTACTTTAGGAGGGATAAGTATTCAGAATCTTTATCTTTTAGAGGGTTACAATCACGACAATACAATATATTCCAATACTGTATCACAAGGGGTAAATACATCTCATATGACTTTATTAGGAGATGGTCGGACGTATACTGTAGGGAATTTTGGCACAAGTGATAATAATGCTTTTATTGCAGAATCAAGTGGACTTAATCTTCATCATGAGTTACATGTCTTGCCTTCTTATGGTTTGACCAATTACACTTTTGCAAATTGGAAAGCTTTTACAGGGAAAGAAACGAACTCTACTCTAACAACCGCAACTCTCTCTAGTATCCTTTTCGATTACAATGCGAGTCAGTCTAACAAAACAGTTTCTTTATCAGTTCCTATGATAGATGGTTTGGGAACTAAATATACAGGAAGCACAATCCTTCTCCCATACACTGGAATAGTTCTGGTTCCAGATCCTAATCCCGCAACTCCCTCAGCTACCACCTTTACTTTAACAGGTCCAATCTCAGGGAGCATTAACACTACTTCAACTAATTTCACAATCACTCCAAACAATACATACACAGGGACCATTACTATTACACCAAGTGGAGTAGGTTCTACAGGTATCTCACCAATCATCAAGACATTCTCTTCCTCCTCTGCTCCTCAAACATTCACCATCACTCCAACAGTCGCAGGATCTATCACCCTTACACCATCAAATAATGGGGGACTAACTAATCCATCCAATCTAACATATACATCTAATGCAGTAATTTCCACTACCTACACCCTCTCATACACTGCTAATGCCAATGGAACACTAACTGGTACAACATCCCAAACAGTCAATTCAGGTACATCAGGGACAGCCATTACCGCT
>LBPS01000018.1 GCA_000990325.1 Candidatus Nomurabacteria bacterium GW2011_GWE2_34_25 | reverse complement strand
AAGGTCACTCGGAAACTTTATGTTAGCTTGTGCAGTATAAGAAGCTACCGACTTTGGATCAGCATAAATAGATAAAGTAAAAGTCTTCGTTGGCTCAACCTTTGTTGAAGATGAACGAAGAGAAATAACACTGGCTAGGGATATCTGAGGAACTAGTACTGATAAAAGTAAAACTAGAGAAACAAAAAACTTTTCTTTATTTTTTTTATACATAAATATTATTAATATAGATCAAACGAATAAATAATCATCCAAAGACAAAATAAACTATACCCTACTATTATACCTTGGGGAAGTAAAAAGGTAAAGCTATGGTGTATATTCCCCATAAAAAGAGCTCAACAAACCCTAAAAATTAAACAAATTTTTAGGGTTTGTTAATTTCTAAAATTAAGTTTTTTAAGCCATTTTCGTCAAACAAAATGGTTTTCAGATTTTTACATTTTTCCATATCTAAATCATCAAAGAATTTAGATTTGTCATCTATGAAAATTATTTGTGAATCAGAATTCTCGATACAAATTCTTTCTATATTATCTTTCTTACTTTTAGGAACTATATTTACTTCAGAGAATAAAGAATAAATACCACTTCTATCTATTTTGTCTTTTTGAAAATCTTTTTCTCCATTAGATACAATATAGCAATTAGATTTCCCTAAATTATTTACAATTTCAAGTAAATCTTTGTTCACAAAGTCTTTGCATTTACACATGACCTCTTCGTATATATCACCTTGAGAAACTTTGCTTATGCTGTGCTTTATAAGAAGTTTTGATATAAAATCTTTCAAAGAAAATTCAGCTTCTCTTACTTCTTTGTAATATTTTTCGGCAACATCTTTAGGTACACCGTTATTTTCTAAGCAGGAATACATTCTTTGTTTTAATTGCTTTGTATTATCAAACAATACGTCATCAAAATCAAAAATTATTTTGATATTTTTTTCTTTAATCAAAGAAGAGACACAATCGGCCAATTTTAAAGAATCATGACGAATAAAGCTTCTTTTGACTGTGTCAACGCTACTTGTTGAAGGAATTAAGTGCGATATTAAGACCTTTCTAACTACTCTATCATCATCTAAGTTATCTTGAATTAAAACTCCATCACCCTCTTGAAGTTCGTAGCGTTCTATCTGTTCATAAGAAGGTGCTTCGTTATTGATTAGAATAGTATCGACTGATTTACCAAGATAACTTTCGATATCTTTTAAATAATTGCTGGCCTTCCAATGTAATGTATGTCCACTTTTATTTGTTAGATTAATAGGTAAAATTATTTTAGCCTTACTTGCCAGAATTGCTTCCTTGAAACCATTCACAATAAGATTTGGCATTTTTTGCATTCTCATTTAGTTGAACATTATTTTTATAGAAAATTTTTTTAAAACCTAATTCTTGAATATTGGTATTGGTTATATTGACTTGACCTTCTATCAATTCATCATTGGAAAGTAAAATAGATAAATCAGCCTTGTCTTTTGTAATTGGTATAACTTTGCCTTTTACCTTTAGAATTTCAGAAGCGATAAGTACTCCTTCCGCAAAGTCCCCTGTCACTTTTTCAAGGGCTGCAAGAAAAATATTACCAAAACTGTGCCCCTTCAGAGTACCTTCACTGAAACGATAGTTTATAAGCTTTCTTACTATCTCGCTATGTTCACTTAATGCCACAAGACATTGTCTGATATCTCCAGGAGGCAATACTCCTAGCTCATCCCGAAGCACCCCAGTAGAACCACCATTATCAGACATAGATACAAGAGCTGAAAGCGAAACATTATCTAGATTTTTTAATCCAGAAAGAACTGTATAGCTCCCTGTCCCACCTCCAATAGTGACTATATTTATCATGTTTCCGATTATAACACTTCTATCTTCTCAATAAAAGTGCCTATAAAATATTAAATTATTCAAATTTAAACATTGTGGTATAATTGTATACATATTTATAATATAAAATAAAAATATGAAACCACTATCAGAAATGGTGAAAGGAGATATTAGTAAGATCAAAATGGTTGTTTTTGATGTCGACGGCGTTTTAGTTCCTAGGGGTACTAAAATAAAACAAGTGGGCAATACTACAACATTAAACACTAAAATTATAGACAAAAAACAAATTGAGCAAATAAAAAAACTTTACAACAAGGGATATTTAATAAACATTAGTTCTGGCAGAGGCCTGTATATGCTTCAAGAAATGTTTCGAGCTATTTTACCTTTTGTGAGTTTGACTTACGAGAATGGTAGTGCGACTTGGCATCAAGGTAAAATATATCAGCATATAAATAGTTTTGAATACTTTCATAATATATATCCATTATTAAAAAAAGCTTCAGAAAATAATCCTGACGTAAAAGGATTTGAACCAAAGGAATTTATAATCACGATTCATTGCAACAAAAAAGTACCTAAAATTGAAAATATTATCAAGAAAGATGACAAATTAACAACTGTTTGGAATGGTGAAGCCTATGACATTCTCATAAAAGGAAAACAGACAAAAGCCTTGGGTATAAAGAATATAGCTAAAATATTTAAATTAAAAAAAGAAAATATTATGGCTATTGGTGATAATTATAACGATCAAGAAATGCTGAATGAAAGTGGAATGCCTATATCAGCTGATAAAAGTAGAGTAAATGGAACATTTTATATTCCCCTTGAAGGGAAATTCCTCCCTGCAGATAATCTAATGCAAAAAATATTAGAACTAAAAAAGTAACGTAATCAAAATAATCCCAGATAGTGGCCTTGCCACTATCTGGGATTATTTAATACACCTCATTCTGATAACACTTCTCACAATACACAATCTCAGATCTCTCTGGTGCGTATGAGGTCTCAAATTCGTTTGTACAGCCTTCTTTCATACAGGATCTATGCCAGAGTTTTCTAGTGCCTGCGATAATGTTTCTTTTTTCATGACGACAATTTGGGCATTCTCTAGGAATAGATAAACCAAGTTTCCTATATAAATTTAATTCATATGGAACAATTTTGTAATTACGTCCACAATTACAAACTAATATTTCTTCAATTATTGTATCTTTTGTATCATCAATATTATCGGGTAGACTTTCCATTTCTAATGTTTCTTTACCTGTTGTACTTGTAACCCTATCCCACCATGGGAATAACTGTTTTTTACAATCACTCTCTGTTAATGGAAAATATTCCTGAGCAACTGTTTCGTTGTAACCAAAGCCACTTGTGCCAACTGGGAAGAACAAACCCCATTCCCCTGTTTTCTTCATATGTTCTATTATTTTATTTTTTAATTCTTTATAATCCTCAGGAGAATATTGTTTATTTAAAATACAGTATTTCTTTTTAGAAACACTTATACAACCAAAAAGATCTGAGGAATTATTACATTTATCTGAATACCAAATATCATTAGAATAATGAGAAGCACTACAAAATCCAGAATTACCTAGATTTAAAGTACTTATTAGTTCAACACTAAATGATGGTTTATACAAAGAAAAATCAAGATCATAACACTCCTTTGCGTCCAACACATCAAAAAGCCACTTACTGTCTTCTGCGTTACTTACGTCAAAACTTTCTTTTACATTTTTACTATTAAATATATCATCTCCTATACTTGATGGACTATTTATTAAAGTTGCAAATTTTACAATTGCATTTTTCGATTGATTTTTAAATTCGATTTTTAGTTTTTCAAGAGCTGAAAATGATTTCTTGTTAAAAATAGCAATCATTTCTTTATACTCTTCTTTGGGGTAAGGTTTGTTAAAAATATAGTATGATTTATTTCTCAAATTCCAACAACCAAAACAATCTGTGCATCCTTTACAGTCATACATAAAACTACAAGCACTACAATCTTGGCATTTATTTAAAAAAGATGAGCCATAAATTTTGTGACAATTAACACATTCATAATTTAATTCAGAATTATAAACAAAGGAGCAATCTAAGCAATCTTTAGAATATTTTACAAATTTACAAAAATAACAATATTCATTCTTTTCTCCAGCTATATCAAAATAGCAGTAATTATCATCGCCACAGTAACTAACATAATCACTATTTTTGCAATTCACAATATCCAATGAAAGTGTGGGTACTTTTTCATACAGTTCCTTAAATTGTTCAAAGAATGGTTTGGTAAAATCAAAATCTTTCCCATAAGAAAGTGGGGCAAGCTTATCGCTCCACCAACAAGATGAACACCATACAACTTGATTTTTATCTGGATGGTAATATGAAATTATTCTTTCATCACAAGAATCACAATTTCTGTAATAGAAAACTCTTTCGTTCCTTATTGCTAACCTACGTTGATGTCTACACTCCGGACAAAAAGTTGGCGGAGGTACCTTCATCTTTTCATAAAATGAAAAATCATCCGGCTCTATAGTGAAATCTTTTTTACAGTTTTGACATTGTTTTGTTTCCATATTTTTATTTTACCAGCCTTGCTGGGATTTTAATATACTTCTTGCTGATAACACTTCTCACAATACACGATCTCAGGCCTCTCTGGAGAGTATGAGGTTTCAAAGGTATTTGTGCAGCCTTCTTTCATACAGGAACGATGCCAGAGCTTCATGGGGTTTAGCTGAGAAGATCTCTCATAGTGTCTACAGTTAGGACACAATCTAGGAATTGGCATATTTATCTGTCTGTAAAAACTTAATTCTTGTGAAGTAATTTTAAAAGCTGTTGTGCATCTTTGCTTGCACTCACCAGCATGAGCACAAGCAATAATATCTTCCAGAATAGAATCATCTACATCTTTTATATGATCAGGTATTTCTTCTGTCTTTCTAGTAATTACATAATTTCTTTCTCTTTCATCTACACAACGATACCCTTGTTTAATAATTTCTTCTTTATCTAATGAAATATATTCTTGAGCAAAAGTTTCATGGTAAGCAAATGGAGAAAGTTCTATTGGAAAGAATTCCCCATATACATAGGACCGTCCTATGTGATCAACATATGGCATATCATTCATGTGTTTCTTTATTTTTTCTACCATCTCGAAATATTCTTCTTTCCCATATTGTTTATTTAAAATACAATAATTTTTACTACGCATACAAATACAACCAAAAAGTTCCTGAGAAGACATACAAATATCAGAGTATGTTATGTCTCTAGAAAACCAACATGTAGTCGAAAAAAGTTTATTGTAATTCTTTTCTATATTGGCACTTTCATATAATAATTCAGAATTATCTGCATGACTATAATCATAACTATCTTTAATATTTGAACAAAAAGCGGCATATTTTAAATTTTCAGATCTTCTAACAAAGAAACAATTATGACAGTTCTTTATTTCAACTAATTCATCTCCGTCTGAATTTATGGACATAATAGTCTTTGCAAAACGACGAGGTGTTTTTAATAACAAATCTTTGAAATCTTTCTTTAATTTTTCCAATACACGATAAGAACCAAGTTCTTCTCTTTTAATTTTATATTCTTCTCCTGAAATTGGTTTATTTAAATAAAAATTCTTTGCATTTCTTAAATTAACACAACCAATACAATTACTAATATTTTTACAATCTATTGCAACATTGCTTTCTAAAGCATTTTCACAATTTTCAATAAAATTAGATTTAAAACTCTTACTACTTTGAATATTTTCGTAGCAAAGATTAGATTCTTGTAAACCAAAACAATCTTGTGAATTTTTGGAATTAAATGTTCTATAAATATATGAGCAATCTTCATCTTTGTCACAACCAACAGCAAAATAACAATTTTTTAAACCACCGGAATAATTTACATAATTACAATTTACATTACTTTCTGCTATTAATTCAGGCCTAGGAACTGTCAACATAAGTTCGTGCCATTGTGCAAAGAATGTTTTTGATGAATCATATTCTTTACCAAAGGAACTAGAATCCCATTTATCGCTCCACCAACACTTATTACAATAAACAGGAAAAGGAGATTCAGCTGAATGTACAGAAATTATATTTTCTTTACATAAATCACAAATACGCTTATGTAAGTAACGCTCATTACGATAAGCCATACGACGTTGAAATCTACACTCCGGGCAAAAGGTTGGTGAAGGGACTTTAATTTTTTTATAAAAAAGAAAGTCCTCCGACTCGATAGTGAAGTCTTTCTTACAGTTTTGACAATTTTTCGTTTCAGATTTATGTTCCATATTTTGACATAACTACAGATAGTGGCAAGGCCGCTATCTGGGATTTTAATATACTTCTTGCTGATAGCATTTCTCACAATACACAATCTCAGATCTCTCTGGTGCGTATGAGGTCTCAAATTCGTTTGTACAGCCTTCTTTCATACAGGATCTATGCCATAGTTTCATAGGGTTTCTTTGAGATAAGCGTTCATAGTGTCTACAGTTA
>LBPS01000017.1:4142-12248 GCA_000990325.1 Candidatus Nomurabacteria bacterium GW2011_GWE2_34_25 | reverse complement strand
GGCAAGGCTCCTGCCACAATCATTAAAGAAAACGTACAAGAAATGCCTCTTCTAGAAGAAATGGCGGAGGTGGCCTTGCAAGAGAATTATATAAAAATAGTTGAAGAGAACAAGATTGATGCTATTGGTCGCCCACAAATAGCTATTACTAAAATAGCAAAAGGTTCAGACCTAGAATTCAAAATTACAACAGCAGTTATGCCGGAAATGAAACTAGGAGATTACAAGAAAATTGCTGGAAAAGAAAATTCAAAAGAAGAAAATAAGAAGGAAGTTGTCGTTGAAGAAGCAGACGTAGAAAAAGTTATAAAAGATCTTCGCAAGATGCGCGCAGAGCAAAATAAGAATAAAGATCACGAAGGTCATGAGAATATGACAGAAGAAGAGCATGCTGCCCTCCACGCTGCGACAGAGGACACTCCTGAAAGTGAATGGCCAGAATGGAATGATGAATTTGCAAAAACATTTGGAGATTTTAAAACTGCAGATGAACTAAAAGAAAAAATTAAATCAAATATTAAAACAGAAAAGACGATTGAGCAGAAAGACAAAGTTCGTCTTTCTATCGTCGAAGAGCTTGTGAAACAGACAGAAGGAGATATACCAGAAATCTTGATCCAGAGTGAAACAGACAAAATGCTCTACAAACTTGAAGCCGATATTACCAATATTGGATTTAAAGTTGAAGATTACTTAAAACAAATAAATAAGACAGAGGCAGATTTAAGAGGAGAATGGCGAGCAGATGCAGAAAAACGTGCGAAACTCCAAATGATAATCCACACAATTTCTGAAAAGGAAAACTTGAAACCAACAGAAGAAGAAATAGAAGCAGATGTTCTAAAAATTACAGAAATGTACAAAGACGCCGACCCATCCCGCGCCCGCGCTTACGTAGAACAAATGCTAGAAAATGAAAAAGTGTTTCACTTTTTAGAACAACAGTAGAAATAGTTCCACAAGATTATTAAAATTTTTCCCGCTTTACCCAGAGTACTGGGCTCCGACACGGATAAAAATTTCAACAATCTTGCTTCACAAAATAAGAGAAAATAAAATAGTCTTATCAGAGGGGCCGGCGGAGGGCGACGGCCCGAGCAATGAGCAAATTTCTAGCAAGAAATTATGTGGACCCTCTGAGAAGAGCTATTTTATGGACGACTATATAAAAAAATTACTATTAATATGATATAATTAAACTATGCTTATACCAACAGTAATAGAAAAATCACAGTTTGGAGAAAGAGCCTACGACATATACTCTCGCCTTTTAAACGAGCGTATTATTTTCCTAGGTGGTCCTATTGATGATCATATTGCCAACTTAGTTATCGCCCAGCTTCTTTACCTAGATCATACAGATCCGAAGAAGGATATCCATCTTTATGTTAATTCCCCTGGCGGTTCAGTTACAGCCGGACTTGCAATTATAGATACAATGAACTTTATTAAAAGTGATGTCTCAACTATTTGCGTCGGTGTCGCTGCTTCGATGGGAGCTCTCATACTTTCATCTGGTAAGAAAGGCAAGAGATTCTCCCTTCCCAACTCTGAAGTTTTGATTCATCAAGTTATGGGTGGTGCAGAAGGCCAAGCAAGTGATATTGCTATTAATGCCAAACATATCCTCCGAACCAAAGATACTCTCAACAAAATCCTTGCAAGTAATACTGGAAAGAAAGTAGAACAAGTAGAGAAAGATTCCGACCGCGACTACTGGATGACCAGCGACGAAGCTAAAAAATATGGCATCGTCGACGACATAATTTCTAAACCTAAAGCGGTTAAATAATCTCCTATTTGTTGCATTATTTGTTGCATTATGCTACAATTAGTGCAACAAATGATTAAATTAAGGGAAAGGCAAAAAAAAATACTAGGTTTTATAACAGAAAACACTATAACTGGGGTGTCACCAATTCTTGAATTTATAAATAAAAATGATGTAGAAATCACTCGTTTTTCTATTATCCGTGACTTGAATATACTTATAGAGAATAATTTAGTAGAAAAAGTAGGAGGTGGTCGTTCTGTAAGATACAAACAAAAAGAAGATAATTCTTTGCATAAATATATAGATATTGATGATTATTTCAAAAAACACCAAGACGAGAGAAATCTTATTTCTAAAAACTTTGAATTTAATGTTTTTGAAAAAATAAAAAATTTATTCACAAATGAACAATTAGAAAAAATTGATTCTCTTAATTATAAATTTGAAGAAAACATCAAAAAAATATCTCCAACTATTAAGAAATTAGAGATGGAGAGATTTATTATAGAATTATCTTGGAAATCATCTCAAATAGAAGGCAATACTTATTCCCTATTAGATACTGAATACCTAATTAAAAATAGAATTGAAGCAGAAGGACATAAGAAAGAAGAAGCGATAATGATTTTAAATCACAAGGTGGCACTGGACTTTATAAACAATAATACTTCTTATTTTAAAATAGTATCTATTAAAAAAATAGAAGAATTGCACAAGTTAATAACAGAAGGGTTAGGAGTTAATTATGGAATAAGAAAGTCCCCAGTTGGGATAACAGGTACAAATTATCTACCCCTTGATAATGAATATCAAATCAGAGAAGCAATAGATAAAATGATGGAGGTTATCAATGAAGAAAAACATCCGATAATTAAAGCATTCTTATCTTTAGCTCTTATCTCTTATATACAACCATTTGAAGATGGAAATAAGAGGACGGCTCGTATACTTGCAAATGCAATACTAATAGCAAATAATTTTTGTCCTCTATCGTACAGAAGTGTCAAAGAAATTGATTATAAAAAAGCAATCTTAGTTTTTTATGAATCTCACAACCTTGATCCATTAAAAAGAATGTTTATAGAACAATTCGAATTCGCTATTAAAAATTACTTTAGAAAATAAATCAAAAAAACCAACTAGGTCTTACTAGTCGGTTTTTTGTTGTTACCATCATAATTCTGTCGGTTAATTCTTGATTTTCTTTATCTGTTTTTTATCTAAATAATTCCCTTTCATTACTACTTTACTACCAGTTTTCAATTCAATCTCTTTTCTGGCATTACCTGCGACTTGCCCGCCATCTTTTGCATCTTTTTTAAGTAATGGTAACCCTTTAGAATCTCTTGTTTGTGAAAGTTTAGTTGTAGTAGCCTCCCCAAGCATAGTTAGTATAAGTTCGAGCTCATTCATATGATCTCGTGGATTATCAGGATTATCTAAGCTTTTATATTTCTTAATTTGTTTTGCAGTCATTTCAAAAGTTCCTTTATATATTTCATTTGTCAGTATTGCAAAATCAATCCCTTCTTTTGCCCCTCTGTCTTTCCATTCATCGGTCAAAGTATTACGGATATTTATACCTCGCATTCTTTTGGCAATCCAATCCGGAGAGTAACCCTTCTGATCATAAATTCTTTTAGCACGAATAATTGCCCTTTCAGGATCTTGAATTTCCTCTATTCTTTCCTGCCCTACTTTCGCAAGCCAAAGTTTAAAAGGTTCTGCTTTAGGAGATGGAATTGATTGAATAATACGAAAAATACCTTGTAGATTAGATACATCTGTAAAATACAACTTCCCATCAGAAGATTTCATTTTCAGTTGTCCGATTTTATCGGACAACTCACTTCCTTCTTCTTTTAACTTCCTTTTTAAATCATCCCAGTATTTTCTAGGTCTTTCACTACCTGATAATATCGCAACAATATCAATCACAGAAAAATACCACTGTTCATCATGCCAAGTCCTCCTCACCTCTTTCTCTTCAAATATTGCAATGTCTTTAATTTTTTTCATAGATTATTATAGTGGTTTTTTAATTACATCAATAACTTTACCGTTTACCATGTATTTTTCATCATCTGGATGAATAAAAATTGGGGAAAATTTTTCAGTAGATTCAGAAATTAATGTTATCTGATTATTTTTCTTATCTAAATTAAATTTTTTAATATTAGCAGAATTATCAATAACAGAAAGTACGTAGTCACCATTATTTGGTGATCTATCTTCATTATCTATAATTACATAATCTCCCGGTTCAATATTTCTTTTTTGATTACCAATTTCTGCTTTATTCATTGAAAATCCTTGTGCTTCAACTGCAAAAAGTCCTTTCTTTTTAGGAAGAAATTTACTTGATATTTTTATAAAACCATTTAAATTTTGCTCTGCAATTATGTTAGCTGGTCCACAAGAAGCCAGTCCAAAAATTGGTACTGAAACTAAAGAATTTTTCTTAAAATCATCTAATGATATTAAATTACCAGTTTTTATCTCCCATTTATTAGGTTTTACTTCTAGTCGACCAGATTTTTTAAGTTGTTCTATGTGATATTTGACTTTTTGAGGATGTGGCTCATTAATCAATCTACCGATTTGCCTTAAGCCCAATTGATCTAAATTATATTTTTTTGATAACTCTAATAAACTACTTTGAATATCATTCATATGTATATATTATCATTTTGATTTTTCTTTGTCAACTGTTTTGACAATATATTTGACACTTTTTTATATTGAGTATACAATTAACTTAACTCAGGAAATCTGAGGATTATAAATTATAATCAAATTAGTCGAACTGATTTTATAAACAAATACAATTCAATGAATAAATATATTTTAAATAAAAATAAGCAGGATTCCCCTAGTGGAGAAAATTATGAGGTCCACAATGAAAATACCTGTAACCGTCTACCATTTCAAGAAAATCGTCTTCCTTTGGGATATTTTGATGATTGCAAGAGTGCAATAATCAAAGCTAAGAGTGATTATCCGTACTGGGCAGAAGACATAGATGGATGTTACTACTGTGCAATCACTTGCCATAAGGAGTAAATACGGATTAATCAGATAGTCGTAAACTGATTAAATTAATAATTTATTAAAAATATCATATGCTTAAAAATAAACCTAGAACAAGTAGTGGCGTAGCTAAAAAAGCCGCATCCTTACTAAAACATAGTGATAATAAGAATGTAAAAAGTGTAGCAGGTGGAGCCCTTGGTAATAGAAGAAGATTTGCTTAAGAGGAACTGGGCAAAATATACTGGCTTATGTAGAGCCTGATAAAAAGAGATTCGCAGACCCCACAAAAGCAGCACCGCTATTTTATGACGGCGACAGAAAAGTATTACCTCTCGCTCATAAAAATACCACACAATCATGTGGTATTTTTATTTTATAATTTATTTACTCGTATACTTCTTATAAAGTTCAAACAAAAATTCTATTCTCTCTTCTTTATTTACGAACTTTCTGCCATAGCAAGAGTCCACTGCCCTATCAAGGTCGGTGTGAGCTTTCACAAGCTCGGGTGGCATTGTATTCGGGTCATATAAATCAGCAAGAGAACTATTGGGAAACTCTAAACGAACATCTAAAACTTTCTGTGCACATTCTTCCACTTTCTTTTTCTGTTCTTCTGTCACATTTTCCGGCCAAGGGAAATTGTTATAAACTAAATTGTTAGAATAACGATAATCATCCTTTAATCTTCCGCAAACAAATCTAACCCAAGTCATATGTATTTCAGATTCTAAAATTCCAAAATGATATAATTCTGCATTTGGAATAATCAAACAAGTATCTCCTGCTATTTTTTCTTTATCAAAAAAACTTATAGGAATATAATCTCTATTATCAGAACTAACACGAGGAATTAAAATATAATCACTCTCTGATTGTCTTATTTCTCCAAATAAACTAGGTGTTTTCGCAAGCTCTTTGGTTTCTTCTCTTGTACTTTCACTACGAAGTTTTTTTACGTTTTCAACTCTTTCTAAAACCTTCGGAAGAGTTCGTAAAATATTTGGCTCAATATCTTTAAGCCATAAACAATATCTTTTTTCTGCATTCAAATACTCTTTTGCACTTATCATTTCTTTTATATATGGCTCTGCACTTGGTTCAATCTCTAAAAATTCTTCTTTTTCTTTTTGTGTAAATAGAAAATTACCTCCGTCATTAGGCATACTTCCAAAAACTATTTCAGGCACTTTGCATATCGGCTTACTTCTATTTTCTAAGAAAACATCTTCGCCTTCTACTAAGTAAGCATTGATGTTTTTTACTTCTTTTTCTTTTGGTTCACTTTTTATATTTTCATATTCATACAAGTATTTCTTGTCTGTATCAAAACAAGCGAATCCTACAATAATGCAATAGACGGCTGCGACTCCAGGAGCGTCATTATTCCATTTGAAAGTCTGATGAGCGAAATGAATTGTAATGTTGTATTTTTCTTTCAATCTTTTCCAAAGAATTCCAACTTGCTCACCTTGGCAAATAGAATTAGTAGAAACAAAAGCAGTTTTAATAAAAGTACCTTGCATATACTTTGAAGCTTTCTCATACCAAGCAGTCACGAAATCTATATTCCCTGCACCTTTAGTATTTTCAAAAGTATCTAAGAATATTTGCTTTTGTTCTTTGCCCATAAGCCTAGCTCCGATGAACGGAGGATTACCCAGAATGTAATTTAATTGATTTTTAGAAACTACACTTTCCCAATCTGTGGTAAGAGCATCATTATTCACAATACTTGCTGGTTCACGAAGTGGAATACGAGCATAAATATGTCCAAATTTTTCTGAGAACATCATGTTCATCTGGTGATCTACTAAATACATTGCGACTCGGGCAACTAAAGATGGGAATTCCTCTATCTCTATACCATAGAATTGATTTACATTGATTATAGAAAGTTCATCAGCTCCAAAGATTCTTAGTCCAGCATTTTTAGCAGTTTCCTTTTTAAGTAGAACTTCTAGTTCAAGTTTGCGAAGTTCACGATAGGCAATAACCAAAAAATTTCCACAACCACAAGCAGGATCTAGAAATTTCAAAGATGAAAGCTTCATATGAAAAATATCTAACTTCTTCTGGTCATGCTTAACTTTATCAAATTCTATATATAATTCATCTAGAAAAAGTGGCTGAATAACTTTCATTATATTTATCTCTGAAGTATAGTGAGCCCCCAGCTGTCGTCTCTCTTTCTCATTCATCACCCCTTGGAAAAGTGAGCCAAAAATAGAAGCAGAAATATCTGACCAATCAAAGCTACAACAATTTATAAGTTTCAATCTGGCTGTTGTGTCTAAAGACACGGAAGCAATCCTTTCTGCAAAAATTCCACCATTGATGTATGGAAACTTGGCAAGCTGTTCATCTAGAGTTATCTGTCTTTTCTCATCTGGTGTATTTAAAATCTCAAAAATCTGCATTAAATGAATTCCTAAATCACTACCATCTATGTTCGTTCTATTTTCTATATAATTACGGAAAGAACTTTTTGTAAAAATACCAGTATCATCAGCAAATAAACAGAAAAGCATTCTGACCAAGAAAACTTCAAGGTCGTGACCCGAGTAGCCAGTCTTCGCAATCTCATTATGAAAATCTGCCATAAGCCGAGCTGCTTTCACACTCGCTTCTTCTTCTTTCTCATAAACTTGAGTTGTGTATCCAGAAATAAAACCGAATAGGTCTATGTGTTTATGTAAATCTTTCAAAAGAAATTCTTCTTGCTTATCTTTCTCTAGATCATAAATTTTTATTTTCTCAAAATCTGAAACGATAATATATCGAGGTAATTCAGCCTCTTTGAGCCCCGGGAAATAGTCTTTGGCTTGCATGTAAGCCTTATCTAAACTTCGCCCTCTTGACTTGTGCTCCGCAAGCATTACACCCTTCCAAAAGACATCAATAAATCCATCTTTCCCATCTATCTTTTTTACATGATATTCAAATGAAGCAACTCTTCTGCGGGAAATACCAAAAACTTCAAAAAATCCGTCCCAAAAGCTTTTAGCTTCAGCATCTTCACTGTATTCCCTTTCCCATTCTTTAGAAAAAATTATGGCACGATTCCGAATTTCATTTAGAGTTATCATTATTCAAATAATGACATAATTGACGTAATTTTTCAATCAAAATTTTATCCCTAGACAAAAGCTCAATTTTGGAGTATATTGAGGATATCGAAATTTAAAAGTTTTATCGAAATGTTCGCTTTTTTAATGCAGTTACGACATCTATTTTATTTATGAACCAAATGCCTGAATCAAAATTCCGTTCTAAACTAATCATACTTGTTCAATTTT
>LBPS01000017.1:0-4110 GCA_000990325.1 Candidatus Nomurabacteria bacterium GW2011_GWE2_34_25 | reverse complement strand
AATAATCATATCCGCAGCTGCCCTACTTGTAGGAGTTGGTGTCGGGTATTATTTGCGTCTCATTGTCTCACTTGGTCAGAAAGGTTCTATGGAACTTGAGATCAAGAAGGTAATGCTGTCTGCAAAAGAAGAAGCCCAAAAGGTCATCGATGAGGCTAAAAAGAAAGGAGAAGCTCACCTAGCTGAGGTCAACAAAGAAACAAAGGTCAAAGAAGAGGAATGGAAGCACACAGAGAATCGTCTGATCAAGAAAGATGAACTCCTAGATGCTCGCCAAACAGAGATCGACAAAGAGGTTGAAAAAATAAAATTAAAAGTAGAAGAAGTGAAGAAAATCAAAGAACGTGTAGACGGCATGGAAGCAGAGAAAGAAAAAGAACTTGAGAAAGTTGCTCACCTTTCAACAGAAGATGCGAAGGAAATCCTTTTCAAAGATATTGAAGAAAAGTATGAAGAAGATTTACTTATCCGTATGCAAAAGATGGAAACATCAAATGCTGAGAAGCTAGACAGACGTGCGAAAGACATTCTCTCTGCAAGTATCAACCGCCTCGCATCTTCTACTGCAAGTGAAATGATGACCACATCGGTCAATATTCCCAACGATGATATTAAAGGAAAGATTATCGGTAAAGAAGGCCGAAACATCCGTGCATTTGAAAAGGCTTCAGGTGTAGAGCTTATTATCGACGAAACTCCCGGAGCTATCGTTATATCATCTTTTGATCCAGTACGTCGTCAGGTTGCTCGCCTAGCGCTTGAGAACCTTATACTAGATGGACGTATTCAGCCAGCCAAGATAGAGGAAGTTGTAGCCAAAGCCCAAGAAGATATCAATAAAATAATTAAAGAAAAAGGAGACCAAGCTGTATATGAATGTGGCATCTTCAATCTTGACCCACGTATCAGTGCCATTGTAGGACGTTTATACTTCCGTACATCATATGGGCAGAACGTTCTCCAGCACTCTATAGAAATGGCTCACATTGCAGGAATGCTTGCCGAAGAGCTCGGTGCAGACGTTCAGATAGCTAAAGCTGGGGCACTTGTGCACGATATCGGTAAAGCTTTAGATCATGAAGTTCAAGGTACACACATAGATATAGGTATCCGAATCCTTCAGAAGTTCAAAGCTGACCCAAGAATAATAACAGCTATGAAGAGTCACCACGATGACACCCCTCACGAATCTATCGAATCTGTAATCGTCCAAACTGCCGACCATATCTCAGGAGGACGCCCAGGAGCAAGAAGGGACAGCGTAGAGAACTATATTAAGCGCCTACAAGAGCTAGAAGCACTCGCAACAAGCTTTGAAGGAGTAGAGAAGTCCTATGCCCTCTCAGCAGGCCGTGAAATCCGAATATTCGTCACCCCAGAGAGAGTCAGCGACGTCGCCGCTAAAGAAATGGCTCGTGAAATCGCCAAGAAGATAGAGCAAGAACTCACTTACCCAGGTGAAATCCGCGTTACTCTCATAAGAGAGAACCGGGTTATCGAATACGCCCGCTAACAAATATTAATTTGTTCGGGCAAGCAAGATAAATCAAATCTAAAATTCCCCACCGGTCGGACTGGTGGGGAATTTTAGATTTATACCACTGTCTGTAAATAATGTTCTCGACAATACAAGTTGGGAGTATTCTCGCTATAGGCTGTAATGATTTCTTTATCACAACCAGTAAATGCACACTTACCTGTTCTAAATATTGGTCCATTACGAAGCTTCATACGCTCAGCATGTCTGCAATTGGGGCACTTGGAAGGAAGAGGAATATTGAATCGTTGATAAAATCCAAATTCATCGGGAATAACTTTAAACGCCGTTGCACAATTCTTATTTTCATCGCCATTATTTTCACATTCAATAATTTCGTTTGTTATTGTATCTGGAACTTCAGAAATTACATCTGGGATATCATCCACTAGAAGAGTTGGTTTATAATTTCTTTGCTCTCTTATATACCATTCATACCCCCTCTCTTTTGCAACCCTTTCATTAAGTGGGAAGAATTCTTGTGCTGTAGTTTCATTATAAGCAAAAGGGGAAAGTTCAGATGGGAAGAATTCCCCATAACTATACGACAGTCCTTGGCTGTCTTTGTAGGGCATAGTTTTCATCTGTTCAATAATTTTTTCTCGCAATATTTTATATTCCTCTTCTGTGTATTCTTTATTTAAAATATAAAATCCTTTTTTCCTTAAACCAATACAGCCAAACATATCATGCGAAGTCATAACTTGAATACAATAATCAATATTCCTATCTTCATTTACTGCGAACCAAGAGAAGCGAACATTGGATCCACCACTACCACCCTGAAGAATTTCATAGAAAAGTTCGGCATTATCTCCAAACTGAGTAAGATCATAACTATCTTTAGTAGTAGGAGCAATAAGATACTGACTATATTTTATATTCCAACCACCATAAACTATCCAACTTTCTTTTATATTTTTTGAATTATAAATATAGTCCCCTGTTGCATTGTCGTTCTGCTTTTCATGCATATATTTAGTAATTCCTGTCTTCCAGAATTCAACTACTTTTCTCTTAATATTTTTAATCCCTTTTCTAGAATCCAATTTCAATTCTTTCAGTTTTTCCATGTAGGCTTCTTTGCTACCCATTGGTTCATTGAAAATACAAAAGCTTTGTTTGCGTAAATTCACACAACCAAAACAATCAGTACATCCATTACAATCTCTACAGAACCAGATGTCCGAAGAACTTTCACAATCAATAGAATAAAATGCCCTATAACAATTCTGAATATTTACACATTCATAACACATTTCTGATTTGTGAACCAAATTTATATCTATACAATTTTTTGATTTTTCTGTTTCACTTCCATAAGCACAGTCTTCGTTGAAATCAGCATTGGTTAGGAAGTAGCAATTCCTTAGATCAACAACCATATTATTATATGGTGAATTAACCATTCGTGATTCATCTACTACAAAGTTCGCCATGAAAGGTACTTCACTCATTAATTCTTTGTATTGTTCAAAGAATGGTTTAGAGAAATCATAATCTTTACCATATTTTGAAGCATCGAAATCATCACCCCACCAGCATTTCTGACAAACTATTTTTGTTTTTCCTCCTGGATGATAAATAGAAATTACATCATTGTTACACATTTCACATGTCCTTTTATATAAAGTTCTGTCATTTCTAAAAGTTAAACGACGAATAAGCCGACACTCGGGGCAAAAGGTTGGTGCTGGCACACCTATTTTCTCATAGAAATCGAAATCTTCACTTTCAATCTCAAAACTTTTTTTACATTGTTGGCAATTTTTTGTTTCCATATATTTATATTTTAATTATCTCACAATTAATTCACAAAGACTAAACTTATGAACTAAATAGTGAGGCTAATTTTTTTAAAAAATTAGCCCTGTGCTCATGTCTATGACAAATCCAGATGAGCATCTGGAACCAGCAGATTACTTACTTTACTTCAGTTTTCTTTGTTTGGATTTTTCCTTGGCTTAATTAAGATTACTCAGAAGATAATTCCGAATAATTGTCAGTTTTTGAATATAGTCTTTTGAAAGACTATCACCAATACTAACAAGTTCTTCGATATGAGTCCTGAGTTTCTTATTCTCGAATTCTTCATGAAGAATCACATCGAGAAACGAGCCAAAATGGGAATAAACACAAAACTTATCTTTACAGATTCACCTTTAACACAGAAGCGTAAAACAACTGAGCGTAACTTCAATGAAGAAATAAAAATAATTTCAAAAGATACAAATATACACTTGGATTTCGTTATAACCCCATACAAACTAGTCATGTTTCAGCTCCACGAGCCACTTATAGCACTTGTAATTGAAAACCAAAGCATGATTACTGCTCAAAAAGAGATCTTCGAACTCCTTTGGACCACCACTGAATGATAATTTCGAGAGAAAAATGCATAAAATTTTGCCATGGCAAAATTTTATGCATTTTTTAATACTACACACATGGGCATATGTCAACAGTGATAAACCCTTGTTTTAAAATAACCTTGGTATATAATAGTATTACTCCTATTCAATAGGAACCGTTTGCAAACGGTCGAATATTATTCAACTAGCATTCATATTCTT
>LBPS01000016.1 GCA_000990325.1 Candidatus Nomurabacteria bacterium GW2011_GWE2_34_25 | reverse complement strand
ATGGAGTAATTGAAATATATTGTCAAGTAATATTATCAAAATAATAAAAATATGTATTTATAAAATATAGATAAATTAAAATATATATTATTTTGTTCGTATGTATTGACAAATTACTATGCTTTAATATATACTTAAAATATGGAAAACGAAAACTTAGATTTAAAGAAAAGTCTCGAATATATAGGATTTTCTGAGAAGGAAGTTGTGGTGTATTTGGCACTGCTTTCTCTGGGGAAGGGGACAGTTACAGAGATATCTAGAAAGGCAGGGATTAATCGCCCCACTGGCTACCACGTGCTAGCTTCCCTATCAGCAAAAGAGCTAGTAAAAGTGTCTGGAAAAGAACCTAAACAAGAATACGTGGCTGAATCCCCAGATCAGATAGAGAAACTTTTACAGAATAAAATTGAAGAAGATCAAAAGTTTATAAATGAAGCAAAGAAAATTATTCCAGAATTAAAATCAATACATAATGTGACAGATAGACCCAAAGTCTTCTTTTATGAAGGGCGAGAGGGTATGGAAAAAGTTTACGAAGATACTCTTACCTCTCATGAACCCATAAGAGCATACGCCACAGTCGATGATATGCACAAAGGATTAACAAATTATTTTCCAGAATATTATAAACGTCGTGCTGGAGCTGGAATTGCCATACGGGCTATTTGTCCCAAAACAGAAGTTAGTATAGAAAGAAAATCTCATGATGAGGAGGAAAAAAGAGAGATAGCATTTGTTCCCGCAGATAAATACTACTTTTCTCCGGAAATAAATATATACGATAACAAGGTTATGATTGCTTCTTGGCGAGAAAAACTTGGAATCATTATAGAAAGTGCCGAAATCGCCGACGCCATGAAGAAGATCTACGAGCTCTCTTGGGCCGAAGCTAAGAGGCTTGATAAAGAAATTTAAAAACTCTTTAGGCCTTGCCTCAAGAGTCTTATATTGATATCTAAAATTATTCAATCTTTGAACTTGCTAACATTGATCTAAATAGATAACTTACAGGTTTATTTTCCATTTTCTCTAGTTTATCTTTATTAATTATTATTGATGGCTCATATAGAGTAATACCAGAGTATTCTTTATTTAAGCTGATTGCATGTTCTAGTATATTACAGAGTTCCATAAAACTCTCCTCTCCTTTATAGTATTTATTTGTGTATGCGTTGTTTTTAAAATATTCTATAAAATATTTTTTTAAGATTTCTCGATCATTTTCCTTCGGTAAATTTTTAGGTACTATGTGATGAGTCCAAAAAATAATTTTTGGATTTAGAAGCTCAATATTTTTTCTAGTAACCTCTTTGGCTTGTACGGCGTCAGTTTTTGGCGGTGATATAAAAATAACATCAGGGTTTCCTATTTCTTCCATTTGTTCTTTTGTAAGAACATGGGAATGATCAGCAAAATGAACCAACCTTAATCCATCTATAGTATAGTGCCAAGCGATATTTAAGTCGCCATTGTATTCTGGGACAACAGTTCCTCTTAAGTTTAAATTTGGGAAAGGGTTACTGCCTGGCTTAGTTTCTTTTGCATTTTGGAGCCAAGTTCCTGGAGCATGAGCATGGTCTGCGTCAGGATGAGATATTAATACAAGATTTGCACCGAATTGTTTTCCATTAAATTCTTTGGGGAAATTTGGACCTAATATCCATTCCGGGGCATCATTAAAAGGATCTACTAGTATAGAGTATCCTTCTTCATTTTCTATAATAAAAGATGATAAACCTATAAAATTTATTTTCATAAAATAATTATATCATAACTTTAAAATACATAGCCCCGAGCTTCGCTCGGAGCTATGTTGTTGATTCTTAATTAACTTATCTCCCTAGGCCTGTATTGTAATGCTTCAAGGATGTGAGATTGAGTTATATCTTCACTTCCCTCTAGGTCGGCGATGGTGCGGGCGAGCTTGATGGTGCGGTGGTAAGCACGAGCAGAGAGTTGGAGGCGTTCAGCACTTTGGTTCAGAAGTTTTTTGGTTTCGTCATCGAGTGGTGCATAAATGTTTAATTCTTTTACATTCATCTCGCTGTTCGTATTTATTTTCCGTGGTGACTCTTTAAATCTTTTTGTTTGTATATCGCGTGCTTTTCTTACCCTTTCTTTTATTGTGTTTGTTTTCTCCCCTTCTTGTATTACAGAAGAAAGTTTTTCGTAATCTACATTTTGGACACTAACCCAGATGTCAATGCGGTCCATGATAGGACCTGAAAGTTTCCTTTTGTATCTATCCAAGTCTCCTTGTTTGCAGATACAATCTTTTTGTTTATTTCCCTTATTTCCACAAGGACAAGGATTCATAGCAGCGACAAGGATAAAATTTGATGGGAATATAGCAGACCCTCGAGCACGTGAGATAGAGACGATGTTGTCTTCGAGTGGCTGACGAAGAGACTCCAAAACTTTTTTCTCAAACTCAGGAAATTCATCTAAGAATAGTACTCCTCTGTGGGCAAGAGTTACTTCTCCGGGTTTCGGATTTGTTCCACCTCCAATCATAGATACGTAGCTTGCTGTATGGTGTGGTGCACGAAAAGGTGGATCGGTAATGATAGCATCTTCAAGTAATCCTACTATAGAGTGTATTCCTGTAATTTCTAAGCAATCATCTTTTTCTAAGTCTGGAAGTATGTGTGAGAAGACTCTGGCGAGCATTGTCTTTCCTGTTCCGGGTGGCCCTGACATTGCGATGTTGTGTCCACCTGAAGCAGCTATCTCAAGGCCTCTCTTGGCACCTTCTTGTCCTTTAATATCACAGAAGTCGATATTGTTTACTTTTTCTTTGTGAATAATTTCGGTTTTTGGGAATGGGGATATTTTGGGTCGTTCCTTTTCTATTAGATTCCCCTTCCTATCTTTTTTGGGTATGTAGATATGGTCTATCACTTCTTTTAAATTTTTCACTCCATATATTGTAATACCATCTACAAGGGCTGCTTCCTCCGCATTCTCTATTGGTAAAAATATTTCTTTAAATCCAAGCTTTTTGGCAACTTCTGTAAGTGGCAAGGCTCCTTTTATAGGCCTTAGTTCTCCATTTAAAGAAAGTTCACCCAAGAATATTCGTCCTTCTCCATCAAAATTGATCTCTTCTGCAGAAAGCAGATAAGCAAGTGCGATAGCTAAGTCAAAGTAAGGACCCTCTTTCTTAAGATCTGCAGGAGAAAGAGATATGACTATCTTCTGGTTTTGGTTCTTAGGAGAGTCAAATCCTGAATTCTTTAGAGCGGAGCTCATGCGATCCTTGGACTCATCGACGGCCTTGTCTGGCAATCCAACTAAAGTAAAAGAATGCAAAGTATTCTTTGTAATGTCTACTTCTACTGTGACAATCTTACCTTTTAGGAGATGTGTTTGTGCTGAGTATATCCTTGAAAATGACATATGTTGTTCCCCAGGTCCGACCTAGGGGCAAATAAAACGAAATAGACCCTAGGTCGGACCTGGGGTCTATAAAAATTAAATAACTTTTTCCATACAAGCTTCACATGTGCGTGCACTTGGATTTGCCTCTAATCTTTTTTCTTCTATTTTATTTTTACAAATTTCACATTCACCATATCCACCGTTTTCAATTAAAGACAAAGCATGTTTGATGTCGTTTAATCGTATCTCTAGAGTATTTAATTTACTGGAACGTTCTTCGTAATCTTCTGCTCTTTCTGCCATATCACCTTCATCTTGGACTTCTTGGATACTATTTTCACTCTCAGGGGTTGCTTCCCAATCACCAGTTTCTGTATCTAACTTACCGAGGGATACCAACTCTTCTTCTAGTAATTTCCTTTCTTCCTCTAATTTTATTTTATTATTTTCCATACGTTAATACTATCATTAATGTGAATAAAATGGCAATCCTATAATGGTTTTATATTTTTGATTATTAACTTTGATATTATTTCTTTGATGGCATCTACACTATCTGTAATGACGAGATTTTCTTTATCTATAAAAATATAATAGATAATCGGTTTATTATTTTCATTGAACAATACCCTTGCGTCTTTGTTGCTAATGATAATATCTCTCCATTTTCTTTTGTTTATTTCAATCTTATTATCATTTGTATTGAATTCAAATAAATCAAACATGTCGCCAGCCATTGTCTTTTCCCATTCTAGCATTCCAGCGTAGGTATAACTGTAGTCTGTAGATTGAAAAATCAAGAAAAGATTTGGATTGCTATCTGTTGTTCCGGTACTTCCAGTTCCATTTTTCGTATAAGTACCTATCATATAGGAATTTGATAAAGATCTAATCAGCGACGAAGGTGCGGTTGATTTCATCCCTAGGAAAATATCCTCTATCTTTATTAATTCTTTGGATCCGTCTATTTCTTTAACTAAAGAAATAAATTTTATGGAGTCAATCTTGCTCACTTTACTCCCTTCTTTTTTACTCGTATTTATTTTACTAATTAGATTTTCTGTATCGACTAGAGTCAAGGTAGAAATTTCGTCATAAGAAATAAGAGAGTCCCCTTTCCGCATTATTATTTGGGGGGTCTCTTTTATTGCTTTTTCTTTAAAAAGAAAAGTAGATCCATAAATAGCTCCTGCTATAAATACTAGACCTCCAATAAACCAGAAAATCTTTTTTACAGGTGTCCCTTCTACTTTCCGGTACAAGTCCTCTCTTGCTTGCTTGTTCTGTTCTGCAAGAGCTACTTTGATCACAGAAATTTCATTAGCGCGTACAGTGTCAGCCATATCAGAAAGATACGTCCTAACTGTTTTTAAATTACCCTTATTATTTGTTTGTGTTTTGTTTTCATCCATCCCGTACGAAATTTATTATTAATGAATTTTTTATTTCCCCTATCAAAATTTATTATAACTTTATCTGCCTGTTAAATTTTGTACGGGATCCATTTTCTTTTCTAAACTTTAGGTTTGAAGAAGTCCTTATTGGCTTCTTTGATAGAGAAGTTAAGTCTTCCTCTTTCGTCTACCTTAATTATTTTAACTGGAACCTTGTCTCCTTCTTTAATAATATCAGAAACTTTCTCTACACGGAATGGGGCAATTTCAGATACGTGTACAAGTCCTTCTGTATCGTGTCCGATACGTACGAATGCTCCGAAGTCCATAAGTTTTACTACTACCCCTTCTGCCGTATCTCCTATTTTATATTCATGAGTCATTTCCTCTATTATTTTTACGGCTTCTTCTGCACCACCATTCTTACCAGTAACGAAGACTGTACCGTCTTCTTCTATCGTTATTTCGGTATTGGTCTTCTCACGAATCTCATTTATGTTCTTTCCACCTGGTCCGATAACCATACCTATCTGATCCTTTTTAATTTTGACAGTTAAAATCTTTGGAGCATTAGGAGAAATATTTGCACGAGGAGCATTTATTTCACTAGTTATAGTTTCTAGTATTTGTAGTCGAGCAGTCTTTGCACGCACGAGAGCTTCTTTCAAAATTCCGATTTGGACACCGTCAACTTTCACATCAAGCTGGATAGCGGTGATACCATTTTTGGTCCCAGCTACTTTGAAGTCCATATCACCGTAGTGATCTTCTGGTCCTTGAATATCTGTTAGTAGTACAAATTTATTTGTATCTTTTTCATCTGCCATAAGTCCGACAGAAATTCCAGCAACAGGAGTCTTGATAGGCACCCCTCCATCCATGAGGGCAAGAGTTGCTGCACAGATAGATGCTTGAGAAGTAGATCCATTGGATGCAGTGGATTCTGATACGACACGAATAGTGTAGGGGAAATTTATTTTCTCTGGGATGACAGGAGTTAGAGCTTTCTCTGCGAGGAATCCGTGGCCCATTTCTCTTCTGTTGATTCCGCCGACGCGTCCTGTCTCTCCGCCTGAGTACGGAGGGAAGTTGTAGTGATGCATGAAACGTTTCTTCGACTCTGATTCCATACCTTGGATTGCCTGCATATCTTCTGGTCCGCCGAGAGCAAGCACTGACAGAACGTGAGTTTCTCCTCTATAAAATATTCCAGAACCGTGCAACACGTCTGATATACCACCTGCTTTTGCATAAAGCTTACGTACCTCATCTACCCTTCTTCCGTCTGCGCGAATTCCTTGCAAGAGAGCCATTTTGTGAAACGCGCCGTCTAGGTAGTGGTGAAGATAATCTTCGGAGGCACTCTTGATCGCATCTTCATCTTCGTTTGGATATTTTTCATCAAGAATTTTTTTCCAAATAACTTCTGCTTCACTTGTAACTTTCTTACTTTCATTACTGAAAAGTTTTTCTTCAAGCATTGGTCTTACTTTTTCATCAAAGATTTCTATTGTACTTTTTTCAATTTCTATTTTTGAAAATACAAGTTTCTCTTTTCCAAAATCAGCATAAAGTTTTTTCTGGAAGTCTTCCCACTTTGTAATCTCAGTTGAAGCAAGATCAAAACACTTTCCCATTTCTTCTTCTTCTAATTCGTAAGCCATTGCTTCTATCATGTTGATAGTTTTGTCTTTTCCACAGACAAGTAAGTCGAGATCGTAGACGGATTCATCGGCAGATGGTAAGTAGTTGTTTACTTTTATTTCCCCTTGCCCTTTTTCTTTGCCTACCTGTACTGCACCTATAGGACCATTCCAAGGAATATCGGACATGTGAAGTGCGATCGAAGTAGCGTTGATACCGAGAATTTTTGGATCAGTTTCTCCGACGGCGATGACCGTTACTATCACTTGAACTGCATTTTTAATATGTTGATCGAAGAGTGGACGGATAGTACGATCGATCATGCGAGCGGCTAGGATTGCTTGATCACTTGGACGACCTTCCCTTTTATTGTATTGACCACCGAGAATTTTCCCAGCAGCATAAAACTTTTCTAAATACTCAACTGTAAGATTGAAGAATCCTAAATTCTTACTTCCATCTTTTGAAATGACGGCTGTCGCCATGACGACTGTTCCCCCGCTTTTCAATATTACCGAGCCGTTAGCTTGGTTTGCTAAATCAGAAAACATTGCGACAACTTTCTTGCCACCGATTTCTACTTCGTATTCTTTACTTTGCATAATCTTTGTGAGCTAGTCTCCAGACTCTAGTTTTGAAACCCATAATTTAACTCACTTATGGCTTCAACTCTAATTGTCCGGAGATTAGCAAATTACCTATTAATATTAGAAGCATAGCAAAAATCCCTCCTTTTGACAAAGAGGGATTTTTGCTAATATTTTTTATTTTAATATATCAGATACTTTCTTGGATTAGCAGAAAGGTCAAGGAAATCATCGGCTTGCTCTTTCAATTTCATGGAAGAACTTTTCCCAAATGATACGACTTCGACTTGAACTCCAGATGTACTTTGTAAGTACTCTACTAGAGGTATGAAGTCTCCATCTCCTGCCACTAGTATCACAGCATCAAGCTTCGGTGCCATCTTCATAATGTCGACAGCGATACCGACATCCCAGTCCCCCTTCTTGGCGCCACCAGAAAATATTTGCAATTCTTTCGTCTTAGTTTCAATTCCTAGTTTTGTCAAAGCATCGAAAAAGTTTTTCTCTTCACCTCCTTCACTTGTGATAACGTAGGCAACTGCACGGACGAGTTTACGTCCTGCGACTGCATCTTTTAAAATTGCTCCAAAGTTTACTTTTCTTTTATATAAATTTTTAGCTGAGTGGTATAGGTTTGAAGTGTCTATAAAAACCCCTACCCTCTGTTCTTTGTGTTTTATTATACTCATTATATTTTTTATTAAAATTATTTTATTAAAATTTTCGACCAGCTTCATTTTTTTGTGAAGCAAGATTGTTGAAATTATGAGTCGCGTCGGAGCCCTTTAGGGTAAAGCGTGAATAATTTTAATAATCTTGCGTAACAAAAATTTTATATGAAGCTCTCTATAATAATACTACTTTATTGACTAATAACAAAAAACTCTGACCGAAGTCAGAGAATTTTGTTAGGCTTTGATTTTTTTAACTTCTTTTTCGTGACGTGATTTGTCTGTTTTCTCTAGGTATTTTAGGTGTGTTCGGCGGTCTGCTACCATTTTGATAAGTCCGCGACGGGAATGGTTGTCTTTCTTGTGTATTTTAAGATGATCTGCCAATTCGTCTATTCTTTTACTCAAAACAGCGATCTGAACTTCAGGGCTACCTGTGTCCTTATCATGAAGCTGATTCTTTTTTATAATATTTTGCTTTTTCTTTGTTGTTAACATTGTGTGCGTATATTAGCACAAATAGCTAAAAAGTGCAAGCCCCCACACCTACTTCTTTATTATTGTGCTTTTCGTAGATTTATCTTAAAAGTAACATAGACCATGCTTAAAAATATACTATATATTGATAAAATGATGGCACAATTTAAAAGCAATAAAAAAGTGGGTGTGGGGGCAAGGCGTCATTTGTGTTATTTTTATTTTACGACATTAAATATAATGCTATACTATATATAATATGGCTTCACAACTTGAACAACTAAAAAGAGAATTTCTTGAACACGTAGAAATAGAGAAAGGAAACAGTCTCAAGACTGTAAATAACTATGATCACTATATCACTCGCTTTTTAGAGTTTGCTAAAATTGGTGAGCCCAACGAGATTACCGATGACAAGATTCGTGAATTCAGACTTTTCCTAAATCGTCAGCCTGGAGTGAAGGTTCGTGGACAATCTGCATCTACACTTAAGAAAAATACCCAGAACTATTATTTGATAGCTCTTCGTACTTTTCTGAAGTATCTTATGAAGCGTCGTATTACTTCTCTTCCCCCTGATCGTATAGATCTTGCAAAGATAAAAGAGCGTTCGCTTGACCTTATTTCAGTTGATGAACTAAATAGGCTACTTAAGGCTCCCACCGAATATTTTTCAAATATTCAGGCGGGCAAGCCACAAGAAAATTCACTTAAGATGTTTAGAGATAAGGCTATCCTTGAGTTATTCTTTTCGACAGGTCTTCGTCTGTCTGAGCTTTGCTCACTCAATAGAGATCTTGATTTATCAAAAGATGAATTCTCTATTCGTGGTAAGGGCGAAAAGGTCCGAGTGGTTTTCCTCTCTAATTCTGCCAAAGATGCAATCCGAGAGTATTTAAAGAATAGAAAAGACTTAGATGAGTCCATGTTTATACAGTATTCAAGAAACCAGAGGTCGAACCTCGGGGACACTAGAGGTTCGACCTCAAATACAAACAGATTAACGCCTCGTTCCATAGAAAGAATAGTGAAATACTATGCGATTAAAGCTGGGATTTCTAAGAAAGTTACTCCTCACGTTATCCGCCACTCATTTGCGACTGACTTACTTTCCAATGGGGCTGATATCCGCTCCGTCCAAATGATGCTCGGTCATGCCAACATTGCCACAACCCAGATATATACTCATATTACAGACAAACAACTTCGCGATGTGCACAAGAAATTTCATAGTAATTAAAAACACTCACAAACCAATAATTTATTGATTTGTGAGTGTTTGATTGTTAAACAGGAACTACAGGAGATAGAACATTCATAACTTCGGAATTTAATGAAATTGTTTTCCAAAGCTCTACATAATTCATCTTCTCAGGGAAGGCTATCACCTCATCAAAAGAAAGATTTTGTAAGTAGTCTTGTACATCTGGCTCATTTACAATAATCTTCCAGAAGAAATTCATGTGAATTGTTCTTCCGATTTCGATTTTTTCTTCTGGAGTTTTACCAGAGATGTAAATTTTTGATTTTTTTCTTAATGAGACAATCACCTTCTCCCAAAGTTTTGGGAGTTGAACTCTTTTTATAAAATTAAGAGCCTCAATAAACTCAACATCGTTTCTTTGTAAGTACTCAATTGCTTTTGTGTAGTTTTTACTACTCAACGCAATTTCTAAGACCTTACTTTTTGGTAATTCCACAGTGGCATTCATAATATCTATTTTTTAATGAAAATTGAATTTTGTTTTCCTTATTTATACAACACCCCAAATTTATAGTCAACATAAACTATTTTGATTTAGTTGTATAATTAGTTTATGAGAATAATTTCATGGAATGTAAATGGGATAAGAGCCGTTCATAAAAAGGGACTTTTTGTACCGTTTATCAATGAATACAAGCCGGATGTTATTTGTCTTCAGGAAACTAAGGCTGAGAAGCACCAGAGCGAGGTGGATTTGAAGGACTATGAGGAATATTGGAATTCAGCAGATCGCAAGGGTTACAGCGGGACAGCAATTTTTACTAAAGAGAAACCAATAAGTGTTGCCCTAGATATTCCAGAACAAATTGCTCAAAAGTTTGGTGGATTAAAGGATTCATATGGTAATGCAAATGCTGAAGGCCGAGTTATTGCTATAGAACTTAAGAATGTTTTTATTGTGAATGTTTATACTCCGAATGCTAAAGATGACCTCTCGCGTATTCCCCTTCGTTACGAAATGTGGGACAAGGCATTTCTAATGTATATGAATGAATTGAACAAAAAGAAACCAGTAATATTTATGGGAGACTTAAATGTGGCTCACACTGAAGATGACCTAGCAAATCCGAAATCAAACAAAGGAAAGAAGGGCTTCACTGATGAAGAACGGACTGGAATAGATAATATTGTGAAAGATGAGTTTGTGGATACTTTTAGAATGTTCACTTCTGGTAACGGGCACTATACTTGGTGGAGTCACTTCGCGAACTCAAGGACAAGGAACGTCGGCTGGCGGATAGATTATATATTTGTAAGTAAAATACTTAAAAATAAGGTTAAAAAAGCTGAAATTTTGAAAAATGTGATGGGTTCCGACCACTGCCCGATAATGCTTGACATAAATATATAAAAGGTTCAGAATGTAATAGAACTTTTTAATTCAACTTAAATGATTGAATTGATTCGACCTTGTCTTCATTGACAGTTTCTCAAAATTTAAATGAACATTTTTTTAAATTTTAAAAATTCATTTTGTTTCTATGATTTTATGATAGTATTTGTTAAAAAGCGGGCCACACACACTCCCGCTTTTTATTATACCCCGTGTTTCATGTGTAACTTTTTGACTTCTTCTCTTTCCAGTTCATCTTTCTTTTCTTTGCCTCTCTCTCCAAGAGCCTTTAATTCATTATCTCCCAACATTTCCATTGATTTTACAAGCTCTGATAGGTGTTCTTCTGTGTTTTTTGTTGGATCATCGAGAACTTCTTCAAGCAAGGCACTTAGAATCCACCCCATTCTTGGTCCTGGCAACACACCCAACGTTCCTATCATATATTTACCGTCTATAGCTAGCTGTCCGACAGATATAGGGTCGTGGAGGACTTCCTCTATCATTGCATGATATTTACGAAGCCTATGTGGAGCTTCTGCTTTTTTCATCCCTACCCTGTCACATTCACGGACTTTCATAAGATCCCAAATATTCTCTCTTCCTACATTTTGGACTATTCTTCTAACAGCAGAAAGTTTTATCTTGTCTGTATCTGAGAAGAACATGTGGTACCTTGTGAAACTCAAAACCTTTTCAGTTATATTGTTTGGGTATTTAAGTCTTTCCATTATCATTTTTGTCATTCTAAAACCCACCACTTCATGCCCAAAGAAGGTGTATTTTCCTTTTCCATCATTCTTTGTTGCATCATATCGTCTAGTTCTAGGCTTTCCAATATCATGGAATAAGGCAGAAAGTCTTATTTCTAAAGGCCAGTTTTTGCCTCCGGCATGCTCAAGAGCATGAAGTAGATGCTCCCATACGTCGTATATATGTGCCCCCTTTTGTTCACAGCCTATACCCTCTTCCAATTCTGGGATAATGTATTGAAGTAAGCCAAGCTTTTGAAGCAATCCAACTCCTGCCATTGGATTCTCTGACATAATGATCTTAGAGAATTCGTCACGGATTCTTTCCATTGATATGTTCTTAATAAGATTGGAATTATCAGATATGGCTTGCATGGTGTCGTATGAAATAGCAAAATTGAGCTCAGTTCCAAATCTTATTGCACGAAGCATTCGAAGTGCATCTTCTTGAAATCTATCGTTTGGGTCCCCTACGGCACGAATTACTTTGTCCTTTATGTCTTCTTGTCCTTTATATAAATCAATAATCTGTCCTTTAGATATATTGTAGGCCAAAGCGTTGATTGTGAAGTCTCGTCTTTGTAAATCATCTTCTATCTTATTGCTGAATAATACTTCATCTGGGTGTCTAAAATCACTATATTTAGCCTCCGTTCTATATGGTGTAACCTCCAAAATGTTATATTTTATGTCATTTGTTACATGTGTAACGTTTAAAACTGTTTCATGTGTAACATCTGCAACAGTTTTACCCTTATCTTCTTCAACAGGTACACAAACCCCAACTGTCCCAAATTTGTTTTCATATATAGTTTTGTCGAATAAAGGGATTATTTCTTCTGGCTTAGCATTTGTAGCGATATCCCAATCTTTTGGAATCCTATCAATAATCAGATCTCTTACGCATCCACCAACAAGAAAAACCTCGAAATCAGCCTTTTCAAGGGTAGATGTTACACGTGTAACGTAAGAAGGAATTTTTGACTCATCTATTTGTATATTTTCTTGTTTCATATGAAACTATTTGTGGCCACACATAAAATTCTGCTGAATTTTTGCGCGACCCCGTCTCAGCATCGTATGCTTCCGACTTGCACAAAGTGTCCCACACTTTGTGCACCCGCCAGGACTCGAACCTGGAACATCTGCTTCGAAGGCAGGAATGATATCCGTTTCACTACGGGTGCATAAATTAATTAATAACGATTTTATTATAACATGTATTTGAGGGTTATCAAAATAGAAAATAAATAAATTATTATTATAAATAAAGGTGATTTTATAAATTGCAATATATAATTAAAATTGTTATAATAACGAATAATATTTTAATAAATTATTAAAATAAAATGCGGTGTTGGTTTAGTGGTAGAACACGTCCTTGCCAAGGATGAGACAGGAGTCCGATTCTCCTACGCCGCACAAAAAGAAAACTATATAGTTGAGTTGGTCACTAAAGTGACCTTTATACGTCCTTTATACACAGAAAAAATCCTTGAAAATTAATATATATGTGGATAACCATGTGTGCATTGTTCATAAAAGACATTAATTATCTAGATTATTTTGAGAGACATGTTGTGAGCATTAACATTTATGTGTTGTTAAATAAGGGTGTAATATAAAATACATTAGGTTAAAGGCATGATTTGTCTGTTAAGGACAGAAAAGTGTGCCACGTGAAACACTTATGAAGAATTTTACATCAAATTCTCAGAAAATAGGGCAATTGGGAGAAGAAATCGCTTGCACGTTTCTCGTGAAACATGGATTTTCTATATTAGAGAGGAATTATACAAAGAAATGGGGAGAGATAGATATAATTGCCGAGAAGGGTGACAAAAGATATTTTATAGAAGTTAAGTCTAAAAGTGTCTCAAGTCTGGATATTGTTTCAGGTGAAACAGTAACAAATAGACCCGAAGAGAATATGCACCCTTGGAAACTTAAAAGATTAAGAAGGGTAGTAGAGACGTATCTTATTAGTAAAAGGATGGGGCATATTGAGTGGCAGTTTGATTTACTTGTTGTGTATCTGGATATTGAACACAGGAAGGCGAGGGTAAAAGTGATGGAGAATATAATACTTTAGATTTATTTATAAATAATAATTGTAATTATCTTAAAATATGCTACTATATGAAAGTTATATCGGGGTGTAGTATATCGGTAGTATCTATGTTTTGGGAACATAAGGGCCGGGTTCGATTCCCGGCACCCCGACAAAATGAAAAATCTCTCTTTTGAGAGCTTTTTCATTTTGTCGGGGTGAACGAGTGAACTGCTTCACTCGTGTCCGGGAAGCGAAAGACTTTTCGTTCTCTGTTGTTAAACAGAACGAAAAGTACCTGACGATGTAATCGTCGATAAGTGTACTCGCGGTTCCGTACTCATCGTGTTGAATTTAAATAATAAATAGTGTATATTAGTAGAACATTTGCGGGATTAGTTTATCGGTAAAATAACAGTTTTCCAAACTGTGGTGAAGGGTTCGACTCCCTTATCCCGCACAATATTAAAAACCATCCTTTAGGGTGGTTTTTAATATTGTGCGGGATAGCAAGCCAACTGCTTGGCTTGTGTAAGGGAGGCGAAAAGCTTTTCGTTTTTCGGTGTTAACCGAAACGAAAAGGTATACTGTCCTCGTAGAGGAAGACTCCCTTATCCCGCACAAAATAAAATCTATTGACAGCTATGTTATAATAAACATATGACAATAAATTATCTGTATGCATTTATAAGTGTTCTTGTTGTAAGCCTTGTATCACTGGTAGGCGTTTTTTCACTTTCTCTTAAAGAAGAAGTTTTAAGAAAATATATTAACTTTTTTATAAGCTTGGCGATAGGCGCCTTGCTTGGAGATGCCTTTATTCATATTATTCCTGAAGCTTTTAGTAGTAATCTAGGATCAAATTTATCTAGTATTTTAATTATTGCTGGGATATTATTTTTCTTTATAATTGAGAAATTTATACATTGGCACCATCACGGAGAAGACAAGAACGAAGAGCACATACATCCAGTAGGGAAGTTGGTTTTATTTACCGATGGATTTCATAATCTTATAGATGGAGCAATTATTGGAGCAAGTTTCCTCGTTAGTCCTCACGTAGGAATTGCGACAACTATTGCAGTTGTTCTGCACGAGATTCCTCAAGAGATAGGGGACTTCGCCGTGCTCATTCATGCAGGTTATACAAAGAAAAGAGCACTCTGGCTCAACTTTCTTTCTGCTCTTGCGTCTATACTAGGCTTGATAATCGTTTTCATTTTCGGAAATATTGTAGATGGTGTAGCGTCATGGTTCATTCCTATCGCTGCAGGAGGCTTTATATATATAGCTGTTGCAGACTTAATACCAGAGCTTCATAAAACAAAAAATATTAAACATTCTATAATTCAGCTTTGTATTATAATGCTTGGAGTATTTTCAATGCTCGCGCTACTTTTGATTGAATAGTAAAAAAGATTTTTATAATAGTCTTATCAGAGGGGCCGGCGGAGGTCGACGGACCGAGCAATGAGCAAATTTCTAGCAAGAAATTATGCGGACCCGATGAGAAGAGCTATTATTAAAATCTTTTTATTTACAATACTTATTTTATATTCACAAATAGAAAAACCACTCTAGATAGAATCGAGTGGTTTTTTCTTTATATAAAAAATTGTGTAAACAATTTAAATATTTTCACAACAAGCGATGATCGTATGAATGAGTATTCTCATTCATGACGTCTGAGCGAAGTTGAGA
>LBPS01000015.1 GCA_000990325.1 Candidatus Nomurabacteria bacterium GW2011_GWE2_34_25 | reverse complement strand
GATGATTTTGGGGACCATCTCCTCGTATTGTTCCTTGGTATATTGACGGTTTAAGATGCAGTATTGTTTGGAGCGGAGAGAGACACAGCCGAAGAGATTTTTATTATTTTTAATACAATAAACAGAATATAAAACATCTAATGAAAATCCAACTAGGACATCAAAAAATAAATTATGCCCACTGACAGAAGTACTCTCATACATCAGTTCCCCTTCTGCGGCACAAGATAAATCCATACTATCCTTTAAGTCACTATCAATATCATTTACAAATTTACAATTTTGAGATTTAAAAATATTAAAAGATTGCTTACAATTGTCACAATTCCATATATTATTCCCTGTACAATCCTTTGTTTGAATATTGCTATTTTCTTTATGAATTGAATTTAATTTTAATTGTTCAAATAATTCATGTGTGCTCTTTCTTTTTGAAAAACTACCATCGATATAATTCTCTTTTAATTTTTCATAATCTTCTTTAGAATATTTCTTATTTAGAATACAATATTTTTGATTTCTTAAATTAGAACAAAGAATGCATGAAAAACATCCATTGCAATTATATAAAAAGTGAGAATCAAGACAATCTTTACATTTTTCAAGATTATCTGACGTACTTGATTCTTGACTATCGATACACTGATAACATAAATCAAGTTTTTTAGAATAACTATTGTCTTGTGAATCTTTTAAAAAATGACAAGCATTAGAATAAAATACATTCTCTCCATAACCTAAATCAAAACACATATAGCTATTTTTGCTATTCCAAGCGTAATTTATATATGGACAATTAAAATTATTTAGAGAATTTAAACTTTGACGAGGAATTTTTTTTATTAGATCAAAAAGCTGATTAAAAAATGGTCTGGAAAAATCATAATCAACACCATAATCCATGGGATCCCAATTATCACTCCACCAACAATCAACACAATATACAGGAAATGTAGAACCAATTGGATATACTGAAATAATACTCTTTTTGCATAAATCACAATTACTTTTATATAATGATCTCTCGTTTCTCCAAATCATCCTTCTGACTTTTCTGCAATCTGAGCAAAATGTTGGCGGAGGAACCTTTATCTTCTCATAAAACGAAAAATCATCTGGCTCAATAGTGAAGTTTTTCTTACAATTTTGGCAGGTTTTAGTCTCGCTTTGCATATATTATATTATTTCACAATGATACCTATTAATCAATTAATCCCATATTCACCTATTTTGGTTCGGATTATTTTAAGGGCTAGGGCGGGAGTGTCTAATTTCTTCCCTATTGCATGAGCCAACCCTCGGACGTAGACACCACTACCACATGATATTCTTAATTTAATTATATTGAATTTTTCTTCATCTTTATTTTTAAGTTCCATCTCCCATAAAGAAATAATTTCTTCTTGTCGGAAGTCCCCTTTCACCCTTGCAACATCTTCTTTAATTTTTGAGAGCAAAGATTTGCCTGATATTTCGCTTTGGCCAATAATTTCAATATTCTCTATAAATACATCATGAGTTGGTATGTCTATTTCATCAAGTTTCCCTTCTCTTGCCCACATAAATAGAGGCTTGCCGTTCACAGGACGAGATGAGTAAGGCGGATATGCTTGTTTTATTTTACCTATAAAATTTTTTAGTGAATTATTTAGAATATCAACACCCGGTGTGGATATTCCTTGTTCTACAATCTTTCCCATCACATCATAAGTATCCGTACTAAATCCAAACAATACATCTACTTCATAAACTTTTTCTAAGTTTAAATATTCATCTTTCTTATGACATTCATCTCCTACAAGTATCAAAAGTACCCCTTCAGCCAAAGGATCGAGCCTTCCGGCATAAGTCATCGGTAAAAGTCTGAGTCTTTCGTCAATCTTTTTAAGATTATTTATACAATCAAGAGGAGTAACTCCTGCCTGTTTATAAACCTTTATAACTTTCTCATTCATATTGCCATAATAACACATATATGCTAGTATGTGACTTAGATAGGTAATCTATTTTTCTATCGGAAGAAAACATTGAGAGAAAGAATAAACAATCAAATACGAGCAAGTGAGGTTCGTGTAATCTCAAGCGAAGGGGTCAACCTTGGCGTTTTGAGCTTTAAAGATGCCTTTGCCCTAGCCAATAAAGAAGGCCTGGACTTGATTGAAATAACTCCCAATGCTAATCCACCAATAGTTAAAATAGCAAATTTTGGTAAGTATCAATACGAGCAAAATAAGAAGCAAAAGAAAGCCAAAGCAGGAGCTAAAACCACAGAAACCAAGTCAGTTCAGATAAAGATTGGTACGGGTGAAAATGATCTTGCTCTAAAGGCTCGCAAGGCTTCGGAGTGGCTCAAAGAAGGTCATCGCATTAAAATAGAACTTTTCCTTTCGGGACGTTCCAAATATATGGCAGATGCATTTTTAAGAGAAAGGCTTGATCGTATACTTCACCTTATCACCGAGAATTATAAAGTAGCAGAGGATTATAGAAAAGGTCCTAAAGGTCCAACTATTACAATTGAGAAAGAAAAGTAAAATTTTATGGCAATAAAAACAAATAAATCATTAACAAAGCGTTTAAAGGTTACTAAAAATGGTAAGATAATGTCTCGTGCCCCTGGATTCAACCATTTCAACGCTAAACAATCTCGTACAAAGCAGTTAGCTGGTCGTAAGATGAATACACAAGCATTTTCAAATAAAAACATCAGAACTTATTTACCAAACGCGTAATTAATTACTAATTACCGATTACTAATTAATAATTTTAATTAAAAAAATTAATAAATCTTCTAGTCACTAGAACCTAGCTACTAGAAACTAATATATATGACAAGAGTTAAAAGAGGTGTAATAAAAAATAAACATAGAAAAAATATCCTTGCCCAAACAAAAGGATTTCGTTTTGGTCGTAGTACAAAGAAGTCACAAGCAAAAGAAGCCCTAAAGCATGCTGGAGCATACTCATTTGCCCACAGGAAAGACAAGAAGGCAGATGCCCGAAGTCTCTGGACTACACGTATCAATGCTGCCATCCGACCATTTGAAATGTCATACAGTAAATTCATTAACGCGCTTAAAGTTAAGAAAATAGAATTGGATCGTAAAATTCTTTCAGATTTAGCTCAAAAGAACCCCGAAACATTTGCTAGAATTGTAAAAAGTATATAAATACAAACAATTAAAAGCACCGCGACTTCGTTGCGGTGCTTTTTGTTTGTATTGTATAGTTTAACATTCAATCTCGACTGATTCTCCTCCCATTGGAGTATATGTCTCTAGTCCAAGATTATCTCTTAATTTTTGAGCCAAGAACATACTCGCTTTCGGTTCACCCATCAAGAGAAAGACTTTTTTGACTGTCTTGGCTGTACCCTCAACAAATTCTACTAGATGATCAGAATCTTTATGTCCTGAATACCCACTAATCATTTCTAGGTGGGCCTTGATATAAATATCTTCACCCATAATACGAATTTTCTTGGCCCCATTTTCGATAGAACGACCAAGCGTCCCAACAGCTTGGTACCCAATGAGAAGAATTGTATTATTAGCATTAGGTAAATAATTTTTCTCATGATGAAGAATCCTTCCTCCATTACTCATGCCACTTCCAGCCATAATAATTTTTGGATCAGGAGAATACAATATTGCTTTTGATTCTTCTGTTTGTTCAGTCATTTTAAGTCCTATAAAATCAAAAATGTCATTCCCTCCTTTTATTATTTTTAAAGCAGTAGGATTAAAATATTTTTCATATTTAGTATAAACAGCCGTCAATTTGATGGCCAAAGGAGAGTCGAGATATATCGGCATTCTGGGGATAAGATTACCTTCAACAAGAGTATCTATTTCATAAAGTAATTCTTGAGTACGCTCCAGAGAAAAAGTCGGGATTATCAAAACTCCTTTTCGGTTGTAGTTCTCATTGATAATCTCCTGAAGCCTTTGTTTCCTAATATCACGATCCTCATGATTACGATCTCCATAAACAGACTCCATAAACAAATAATCGACATCTTTTATCTTCTCTGTATCACGTAAAAGTGGCGAAGGAGAATTTCCTAAGTCACCAGTAAAAACAATTTTGCGATAATTGTAAATTATTTCCAAAATTCCAGAACCAAGGATGTGGCCTGAGTCTTTGAAGGAAAATTGAAATCCATGATCAACATTTAATTTTTGCCCATATTCAATTGTCTCCCATAAACTCATGGCCTTTTTAATATTCTCGGCAGAATAAATTTCTGCTAAATTGTGTTCTTCATCTCGAGCTAGAAGATGAGCAGTATCGGCTAGCATTATTTCTGTTATCTCTTTTGTGGGAATAGTTGAAACGATTCTGCCATTAAAACCCTCGTGTATAAGCTTGGGAATACGCCCAATATGATCTATGTGCCCATGAGTTATAAAGAGTATGTCTATAGTGGAAGCATCATATGGAAATTCTTCCCAGTTTAAATCATCAGCAACTTTTTCTCCTTGAATAAGCCCACAATCTATTAAGAATTTCTTGCCATTCCCTTCTATTAAAAAGTTGGCACCTGTGACAGTACCAGCACCCGAACAAAATGTAACTTTCAGTTTTGTATCATTTGCCATATATTTCTTATTATACCTTAGTTAGTTAAAAAGTGGAATTAAAATAAAAAATCCTTCCAAAAAATGTGGAAGAATCTCTTATTAGGACTATCCGAAAGATATTACCATAGCATAACGCTACGTGGGACTAAGGATGAAGCAGATTTGTTAACGTAATATGTATACAGCACCGTTTCAAAACTATATAATCCCCTAACAAATTGTTCTAGGTAATACAATTCAAATAACCCTAATTAAAGTATACCCACTCTGTGGGTTGTTGCAAGCCTAATTTTTAATAAAGCACACCTTTGACAGCTTTTCAATTAAGATTCCTAATCTAAATTAGGGTATTTTGTAATTTTTCCAAATATTTTTTTATAGATTCATCGTTTATATCTTCGGGCTTCACTTTGCAATGAGAAAATATTTGTTTTTCTATTAAATATAAATTTTTAATAAAATACAATCTACTTTCTTCATTAAATGCATGCGGATGATCTTCGTATCTTTTTTTAGCGTCTAAGCTATGTTCTTCTGATGACACAACGCCATATGGAGAGACCCGATTGTCTACATAAGTACATATTTTTTTATGGAAATCATCTTCTGTTACTATTTTTTCTGCTACTGAAGCATCAATACAATTTATAAGATCATAAATACATGTAGAGACTCCTAACTCTTTAGCAATTTCCAAACTTGCATGATGTTCATCATTACCGTATTTAAGAGTAAAATCATCTTTAACTCCTTGCCAGTATTTTGTACCTAGTGGTTCGTTCCATTCTGGCTTTTGATCAAGCTTAAACTTGATAATATTACCCATATCATGAAGCAAACAAGCCTTTACTATGCTTTCTTTATCAATTTCAATATCAAAAGATTCACAAATCTGCATTGCTACCCCTGCCACTCGCATTTGATGCATTACCAGCATTGGCATTATTTTATATTCTTTATAAATTTCTGTAATTTTTTTCATACACACTATTACGACAAGACCACCGTAAGGTGGTCTTGTATTAAAATCAAATTAAAAATTAAAGGTTCAAAGCTTTTGCTAATTGCTTCAAAAGTCCGATCACAACTGCTGGCGCCATAAGACTATAAGAAGGTACTCCTTCATCATCTTTAATAATCCAAGGTTCCTCTTTGGCTGTTACTTTTCCTGTTTGTTCATCATGATCAAACACAGATATCTCTGTAATTTCATAATCATCTATATCATTAGCATTTTCTACTGGTACTGCATTCCTAAGAAGAATTTTGGGTATCCCATGTAGAGACATTACTTTTTTAATCAATTTATCATCCAGAACTAAACGATCACGAATACTTTCAATACCAGCATCATCTCCTACTTTACCTACCATTCTTGCTCCGTCACATTCTTTATTGTCACATTTTAGGAAATACTGTTTATTCTCTTTGTCATATCCAAGTTCTTTAGTAATGAAAGTAGTTAAATTTCTTGGAGCCTGACATTTAGGACAAATCACGCGATTACGCATACGTTCATCAAGCACTGATTCAGGAATATTAATGGCAATAAACAAATCAGGATCAAGACGATAATCTGCTAGATCTCTAAAATATAAAGAATACTGTACTTGGTCCAAGTCTCGAGGGAAACCATCTATGAAAATAACTTTGCGGTCAAATTTATTAATTTCTCTTTTGAGAAGAGCGAGAATAAATTCAGTTGGCAATAATACTTTCTGGTTTTTCCCTATGAGGGCATCTATAGCATCCTCAACAGAAATATATCCACGATAATGATTCTCTAAATATTCAACTATCTCTGCTTTTTTATCTGGATCATTAATATCTTTGTATATTTGGCGAACTAAATCACCTACAGAAATATGACCAATTTTGTCAGCTCCAAAAATTTCAGCCATCAACTTGGTATATGTTCCCTTACCTGAGTTCTTTTTACCAAGAAGATATGCTATAAAAGTATTCTCTTCTAAATATTTCTTAATTTTCTCTATTTCTACACCTGCTTTTGCTTCAAAATATTCCTTCCTTTCCTCTGGATTAGTAAGATTAAACTTCTTGGTAACAAGAGGTACTTTTGTCTTAATAATAGGAAATTCAATTAACGGTCCTTTCATAATAATATATATAATAATCTAATAAAGTACTGGCATTATATACTAAAAACCTATATAAAACAAATATTTAATTAGATTACACCATTTTAAATATTTATCCTATTTATAGCCCAAATCTATCAATCTTTTCATAGATTTTTCAAGAAAATATATCCAGTGGTCATAATCTTTATTACCATTAAAAGATTTCCAGCTTTTTAAAATCTCTTCATCTGTTGACCAAGTAAATTCAAAATTATTTTCATGATCTTCTAGCTTAGCATCTTCTCTTTTTGGGCTATTTAATATCACCAGAAAACAGGTAGCATGAGCAACTCTATATATCTCTTTATTGCGATTAAAATAATGACATATAACCTTATCGACTTTTTCTTTATAAGAAAAATCTATCAAACCACTCTCTTCAATCAATTCTCTTATACAACCATCTTCTTCGCTTTCTCCTTCATTAAATCCACCACCAAAAAGACAATAAACATCCGTCTTCGGATGTTTATAAACTGCATATTTTTGTGTTTCTGGATCAAAAACAATCGAGCATCCTCCGTCGCGACGCTCTTCATTCTCTCTTTTTATCCCAAATTCTAAAATTGCTTCACTATCATTCATAATTCAAAAAAAATTTATTCTCCTCTATATTTCTCCATTATTTCATCTTCCACTTCTTCGCGCATGCGACCATATTTGAGATATGATAACTCCTTTATTTTTTCAACAATCTGCATATTACCCTTTGGTGTCAGGCTGAAGTGGGAAGTCATGCTGAAAGGCTTGGTTGGAGTACCATTCACAAGCATTGATACATACGAATTAAAATTATCTAGTTTCATAACATCTTGAGCTGTAAATATTGGTTTAAATCTTTGCTCAACAAAATTGGCATCTTCGGAACTGACGCGATAGATAGCCATAGATCCGACGTTACCAAAGACGGCATTCTTTATATTTTCTTCAAGTTGAGAAATATACTGGTGGGCTACTGTCAAGGACAATCGGTATTTACGAGCTTCTGAAAGAATCGAGGCAATGGAATCAGTCGTAACATTTTGAAATTCATCTATATAAAGGTAAAAGTCATTCATTTTCTGTCCATACATATCGACACGAGAAAGGGCAGCCATTTGTATCTTACCAACAAGTAACAGACCGATAAGATTAGCATTTATATCTCCTAGTCTACCTTTTGAAAGATTAACGAGTAAGATTTTTTTATTATCCATAATTTCACGGAAATTAAATGCTGACTTCTTTTGCAAGACAACTGGTCGCATAATATCATTGGAGATAAAATTATCAAATTTGGAAGTAATATAAGGCACGAAGTTAGCAATTGACTGATCCCCAGTTGTCTTCTCTGCATTTTTCCAAAATTCTACAACTATTGGATTCTTGCATTTAGCCATTAGAGAATGTCGATATTCTTCATTTCCTAAAATACGACTAATTTCTAAAAGGGTGGCGGGATTATCTACATCATCCATAGCAAGAAAGGCACTATTCTTGAAATATTGCTCAAACATTGGACCACCTGTGGTCTTCATGTCAAAAAGTTTATTAAAAATACTCATGAGTTCATTCACAACAAAAGTCTTTTGTTCTGGGTACTTTGGATCATATTCAAGCATGTTGAGCCCCATTGGACGAGCTGTATAAGCCGGATCAAAATAAATAACGTCATCAATACGCTCCCTTGGAACATAACTCAATATGTCTTGAATATCACTACCATGAGGGTCTATGAAGCAACAACCGTCTCCATTTTTAATATCCTGAGCAATCATATTTTTCAAAATGGTTGTCTTACCTGTTCCTGTTTGACCGATGACATACAAATGACGCATTCGGTCTTCACGAGACATCCTAATCTCTGTATCACGTCCTCGATAACTATTTATACCGAGAAGAATTCCTTCGTTGCCCATCTCAATTGGTGCTGGGGCCATACCAGCCTTTGCCAATTTAAGCTGAGAAGAAACAACTCCATTTGGAAAATGAAATATGGTCGCAAGTTCTTTAAGATTAAGTGGCATTGAATAATCATCAGAAAATGTTCGATATGAAAAATCATGAATAAGATTCATAAGAGATGATCCAGTGGGGTGATTAAAATTAAAACCATTTCGATCTGATTCAGTAAATTGATTGAAAGAAGATTCTATCTCAGATAATATTTGCTTTGATCTTAATTCTGTTTCCGCTGAAGCCATAATACGAATATTGGTAGCCATAATAGTGCTTTTTAATTTTTCAGCAATATATTCAACTGCCTTATCATTAACAACTTTTTCTTCTTTCTTTTTAGAACTTCCAAAGAATAACTCCCCTGCAAGGCTCTTGAATTCTTTTGTTACTTGTCGTGTCATACTTGAAGCCGTACGGACAGACATCCCATTCTTGACATCTGCATGAAGAATATGAAACCTCCTTATAATATCCTCATCTTCGGGGCAAATTGTAAATTGGATAGAAGCACCTTCTCCATGTTTTTTCAACTTAGTAAATACGTTTAAAATTATATTAAGTGGATCATGATCGATCGCATCATAAAGTTTTATAGGATAAACTTCATGGTGTGCTAAATTTGCATAAGAAGCACTAATAGAAGCACCTTCAGTGAAAATATTGTAATCATCGGGCATTTCTGTCACTTTTGCATCTAAGTGAACTCCCAATAATTGCTTCTCAAATAATTCAGCTTTGTGTGTAGGGACAGCGACATAAAATACAAAATTATCTGATCCTTCAGACAGGGCAATTTCTAAAGTAAAATGATTACGATTATGATTATCTCTTCCTTCGCCAACGGAATGCATTCCTGCATAGAATTGCTCCATAGCAGAAAGTAATTCTTTCAATCCTTTTTTTTCTTTCTCATTATCAGTTGCATCAGGCAAAGTAATTTCAAAAAGTTTCATATCTAGAGATTTGAATAGAGGTGTACCTTCTTTAAGTCCAGGGACTTTGTGAGTTGTCGATAAGTATTGAACTAAAAAACGATGAAAGTCATCATCTAGGTGAGGATTATTCATCTTTGCTATTACGGACAGTGCATTGGAAATACCTTTGTCGAGCAATACAGAAAGCATTTCTTCCATTTTCGCATCATG
Organism: Candidatus Nomurabacteria bacterium GW2011_GWE2_34_25; assembly: GCA_000990325.1. Taxonomy (GTDB): domain Bacteria; phylum Patescibacteriota; class Minisyncoccia; order Phycocordibacterales; family UBA9973; genus UBA8515. Next base: position 18,188 of record LBPS01000015.1, on the reverse strand, counting down.
ACTCTCTGGATGCAATCTCAAAGCCAACCCTTCAACTTCACTCTTATTCATTACTGCACTTTTATGTAATACGTCTTCGGGTTCAAATTTTCTATATTCATGAATCACGTCATGTGCAAGATTCTCTTTGTTAACTTCTAGTCCTTGTCCAGCTAGAGCTTGCTCTTTCTCTGCGATATGTGCACGCAAAAATTCCAGTTCCTCTTGTGGACTTTTAAATTTAGGAGCATTATTTAAATTAAATCCTTCCATATAAGATTATTATATACCACAAGAAATAAAAAGCGAAGCAGGATTGTTAAAATTATTTATCTCGTAGGGCTCGCCTCTCTGGGTAAAGAGGAAATAATTTTAATAATCCTGCGAAGCTTACAATTTATTATTTCGTCAATATCTCAGCCTCCCCTTCAGTAATGAGAATAGTATGTTCAAAGTGAGCTGAGCGTGAACCATCGGCTGTCTTTATTGTCCAATTATCATCTGCGGTAGTTATATAATCACTGCCCATGTTGAGCATCGGCTCGATGGCAATAATCATCCCTGGAAGAAGCTTTTGTCCCTTTCCTGCCTTACCATAGTTTGGTATATATGGATCCTCGTGTATTTTTACTCCTACTCCGTGTCCTGAAAGCTCTCTAACTATCCCATATTTTCGATTCACAAATGATTCTATGGCGTGACCAACGTCCCCGACAGTAGCACCCCCTTGGGCAGCCCAAATACCCACCTCCAAGGCTTTCTTTGTCTTATCAAGCAATTCCTGGTCTCTCTTTGAAATCTTGCCCACAGGGACAGTCACAGCATGATCAGTGAAAAGACCTTTGTGTTTGAGACCAAGGTCAAGAGAAACAATATCTCCTTCTTTTAGAACACGAGCCTTGCTAGGAATACCATGAACAATCTCATTATTTACAGAAATACAAATACTAGCAGGAAATGCCTTTGGAGCACCAACCGGTCTATAATTCAAAAAAGCTGGAGTATCACCCCCCTCTTTTATCAGATCAAAAGCATATTTATCAAGCTCAAAAGTCGAAATTCCTGGCTTTGCCTTCTTTGCAACCTTCTCTAGCACTTTAGCCAATATCTTCCCTCCTTCCCTTATAATCTCAATTTGTTCTTTAGTTTTGATGATAACTGACATATACTTCATACTAGCCCAAAATCTCAATATAATCAAACCAAATAAACCAAACTCCCCCTAGATAGGGCTTGGAGCCCTATCTGGCATAACTAATACACTTCTTGCTGATAACACTTTTCACAGTATACTATTTCAGGGCGGTCGGGAGCATATGAGGTTTCGAATTCGTTGGTACAACCGTCATGCATACATTTACGATGATAAAAATGAGGAGGGTTACGCAATTCTAATCTTCCATAATGGCGACAATTAGGACAAAGTCTAGGTAATGGAATATTCATTCTTTTACAAAAATCAACTTCTTTTTCAATAACCCTAAAAGCACCAACACATTCATGCTGACAATTTCCTTGATGAGCACATTCAATAATTTCATTTAAAATATTTTTGTCTACATCTTGAATATCATCAGGGATTTCTATATTCTTTAGTGTTATTTTATAATCTTGACTTAAAGTTGGATACCATAGAAATCCTTGTTTTTTAGCTGTTTCTTCTTCTAATGGAAAAAATTCATAGGCTGCTGTTGCTTGGTATGGCCAAGGAGATAATGATGATGGGAAAAATTCTCCATACTCACTAGTAGTTTTCATATGTTCAATTATTTTTGGAATCAATTCTTCATATTCTTCTTTTGTATATTGCTTATTTAAAATACAATATTCTTTTTTACGAAGTGAAATACATCCAAATAAATTTGAGCATGATGGAAAACAGAAGATACAATATGTAAGATTCTTACCATTTTGAACAACTTGTGTAGAAAATTTAATATTAGACATTCCGCTTCCAACAACCAAGGATTCATAAATGAGTTCTACGTTATCTCCATAATTTGCATAATCATAGCAATCTTTCACTGGTCCAGTTAAAATATTTTGAATAAATTTACTGTCTTCAACTCCTCTAACTCTAAAACAATTTAGGGCATTTTTAGATTCATAAATATAATCACCTAATACATTGTTGTTTTGACGATCATGGATGTATTTTACGGGATATTTAAGCCAATTTGCATATGATTTATTTTTTAATTCACTAAATTTAATCTGTGATCCAATATTAAGTTCGGCGAGTTTTATTAAATAATCTTCCTTAGTATATGGTTGGTTAAAAATATAATACGATTTATTTCTTAGGCCTACTGATCCAATACAACTATTACAACCAACACAATCTTTGCATAAAATAGTATCCTGGCAACTTTCACAATCAACAGAGAAGAAAGTTTTATAACAAGAAACAGTATCTACGTTACCATAGCTCAGCTCACATTTGCTTGTCATATGGCTGTCTAAGCACTCTTTTGATTCTTGATCCCAAATAAGATAAGCAGAATCTTCTGTGAAAGATGCTCCGCGAACTAAATAACAACCCTTAATGTTATTAGCATTAGTACAATATTCACAATTTGTAACATAAACCATAGAATGAGCCGGCAAAGGGACTGTGTGTAATAATTCTTTAAATTGCTCAAAAAAAGTCCTAGAAAAATCGTAATCCTTCCCGTATATGGTTGGGTCCCAATCGTCTGAAATCCAATAATCTCGATCATAAATTTTTACTGGACTTTCTTCTGGAAATAATGAAAAAATCTTTTTACCACTAAGACTGTTTGTTTTTTTAAATAAGTGCCAATCGTTTCTCCAAGACATTCTACGCTGTAAACGACAATTGGGGCAAAAGGTTGGAGGAGGGACTTTCATTTTCTCATAAAAAGAAAAGTCCTCGGGTTCGATAATAAATTCTAGCTTACAATTCTGACATATTTTAGATTGTGATTCCATTTGATTATTATACTAAAATAGGTCTAAAACATACAGAGCCCGAAGCTTCGCTTCGGGCTCTGTATTTATTCAAATTATTAATTAGTAATTGTAAATCAGTAATTACTTTATCGTTGTCCCCGTAAATGCCTCTCCTTTTAAATAATTATCTAAACCCTGTAGATTACTACCTGACATAAATGCTACTTCCATACCCTCTTTTTCAGCCATCTCAGAAGCGATCGGATCGAATGGTGTATTTGACCCAGGAGTCCATTTAGAAGAAATAAACGAACGATATTCTTTCCATGATAAGTTCCCAAATTTTTTAGCCGTTTTATTGGTTTTTGGATCACTATCATAAACATAGTCAATATTTGAAAGATTAATTATTTTTTTAGCATTGATTTCTTTAGCAATTAAAACAGCATCAGTATCAGTCGAGCATCCTGGTTGCCAGCCGGCCCCAATAACGATATTATCCGCAAATTTTTTAATATCACTTGGATCTATTACAATTTGATTAGCAGCTTCTTTACCAAAAGAGAGCCTCACAAGCTGTGCATTGAGCTGAGTCGAGTAAATACCCATCCAATCTAAATCTTCGCTAGTGGCCTCTATAACCTTACTTAGAGCCTCGTTATATCTACGACAAGTCTTGCCTCCTCCGACAATAATTACAAATTTTTTGCCTTTCGCTACCCAATTCATGATCAATTTTTTAAAGGCCAAAATAAATTCGGGATTGGGCTGATCTGGAACAACGATCGCTCCACCAAGTGATATAATTATTGTTTCTTTTTCTTGCATACTATATTAAATAAGGCTTAATTTTATTAATAATTTCTTGATGAACTTCTTGTATATTTTGATCTCCATTTATTGTAAAAATACTATAACCAACTTTTTCTTTGAAATAATTCATTGACGGTATTACATTATTCACATATTCATCGAAACGATTAGCAATTCCTTCATCTGTATCATCTGATCTTCCTCGAAGCTTCATCCTTTTAATTGCTTCTTCTTTACCAAGTTCAATATAAATAATTTTTACACCATCACGCCCATAAAAATCCATCATGCTTTCAAATGACTCTGACTGAGAAACAGTACGGGGATATCCATCTGTTATTAGTGTTGTTTCTTCTTTCATTTCGGCTATTATCTTATTCATTAATAAGCTAGTAGTTAAAGCGTCCGGTTGCAACAACCCTTTTTCAACAATAGTTTTAACCTTTGATGCAGTATAACTACCGCCTTCTATTAATTTCCTAAATTCATTCCCTGTTGAAATAAACAAAATATCATCAGAAATTTTATTGTCCTTTAAATAATTTAAAAGTAATTCAACTTGTGTCCCCTTTCCAGACCCAACTATTCCATAAAATATAAATGTTTGTGGTTTGTTTATCATTCTCTTATTATATACTAAAATTATTAAACATAAAAAAAGACCCGATTATAGGTCTTTTTTAATACTCTCGCATGGACAGCTGTGCTTCAATCTTTTTAATCAAATCCAAAACAACAGAGACAACAATGAGAAGGGCGGTTCCTCCGATAGCAAAAGCGGTGATGCCGGTAATTGATTTCATGATAAGAGGGAGAACAGCAATCGCACCGAGGAAGACTGCGCCGATCGTTGTAATACGAGTTAAAATCTTCTCTATGTATTCCCTTGTAGCTGGCCCTGGACGAATACCTGGGATAAATGCTCCATTCTTTTGCAAATTTTCTGAAAGCTGATTTGGATCAAAGGTAACAGCTGTATAGAAGTATGTAAATAAGAATACAAAAATAAAATATAATAGTGAATAAAGCCAAGTATTGGCAACAAACCAAAGCAAACCTTTTGAAACAGAGAGTAGGGCACCAGTTGTTCCGGCTAGTGCATTCCCTATTAGTTGAGGAAACATCAATATAGAAAGGGCAAAAATTATTGGAATAACTCCAGCTTGGTTTACACGTAGTGGAAGATAAGTCTGAGTTCCACCAGCGACGTGGTCTCCACGCACTTGTTTGGCATAAGTCACTGGTATTGGCCTCTCGGCTTCTGTCATGACAACAACTCCTGCAATAATCAAGAGACCCACAGCCAAGAACAGTATGTATAACGGTAGATTGGCGACATTAAAAGTAAACATGAACTGTGAAATTTCTGTTGGAATATTTGCCACAATTCCAGCAAAAATTATAAGTGACATACCATTTCCAATTCCAAATTCTGAGATCAATTCGCCAATCCACATGATAAGCATCGATCCAGCAACTATTACTGATAGATTTGCAATCATATTAAAAAGAGTGAGATCAACTAAAATTCCTTGCTTCTTTAACACAAAAAGAAGTGCAAATCCTTGAACGATAGCTAAAGGAACTGTAATCATTCTACTAAATTGAGCAAATTTTTTACGTCCAATTTCTCCATCTTCTTGATACATCGCTTTTAGACGAGGAGACATGATAGTCAGAAGTTGCATTATAATAGAAGCAGTAATGTATGGGCCAACTCCTAGCATTAAAATAGAAAGAGTTGAAAGTCCTCCTCCTGAAAACATATTAAGAACACCCAAGAACTGGTTATTGTTTATGAAAGTTTGAAGTCTAAAGGCATCAATACCAGGAATTGGAATTGATGAAAGAAGTCGAAATAAAATAAGAGCTCCTAACACAAATAAGACACGAGATCTTAGTGTCTTATCAGTAAATATCATTTTTATTTTGTTAAAAACAGTTTCCATTTTTATTTTATACTTCCACCGGCTTTTTCGATTTTCTCTTTGGCAGTTTTAGAAACAATACAACCCTCAATTAAAACTTTTACAGTGATATCTCCTGTACCTAAAATTTTAACTTTTGGTAATTTACCACCAACTCGACGGATAAGGGCATTCTCAAACAATGTCTTTGGGCTAACGATAGCTCCAACAGCAAAGATATTAAGTGATCCGACATTTACCGGAGTTGCCTTAGTGTCATGTGAAGCGAAACGATAACCGCGAAGCTTTGGAATCTTCTTTATTATATCACGCATTTGTGGGCGACGCTTGTTACCAGCACGAGCAGTCTGACCCTTGCCTCCACGGCCAGAAGTCTTACCACGAGTACCTCCACGTCCTACTTGCTGTGGTTTCTTGTTTGGATGTTCTCTTTTTAGTGTGTGTAATTGCATAAAATTTTATTATTTAGTTACTTCTGATGAGACTTCTTTAGCCTCAACTTTAGCTTCTACTTCTTGTTCTGCTATAAATGCAGCTACTTTAGGAAGTGATGCTGTTGCCTTTAACTGATAAAGAGTCTTATAGGCTACTCTTGCGTTGTTGAGCTTGTTCTTACTTCCTGAATGTAATTTTGCTGTAATATTCTTCAATCCTGCAAGGATAAGCATATCCCGAACTGTACTTCCTGCTACGAGTCCCTTACCGCGGTTTGGTCTTACGACTAATTTTGAACTTGAGAATTTAGCTGAAACTTCGTGAGTGATAGACATATCCTTTGTCGTCTTAATCTTGAACATGTTCTTCTTTGCTTGGCGAAGAGCTTTAGCTATAGCTATAGCAGTGTCGCCTCCCTTTCCTGTTCCAAGACCTATTGAACCTTTCTTGTCTCCAATAGCGAGTGCTACTGCAAATGTCATACGACGTCCTCCTGCTACCACACGAGTTACGCGACGAATCGAAACCATCTTCTGATCAAATTCTGGCTTTGGCTTCTCGAAGAATGTTCTAGGCTTCCTTTCTCCCCCCTGTCCACCTTCACGTTTTGGGAAACGATTATTTCCTCCGTAATTTCTGTTTGGGGTATTTGTTCTCGCTCCTGCTGATGTAGATGTTGGAGCAGGTGTTACTGTAGGTGTATTTTGTTTTGGTTTTGTTGTATCCATATATTTTAATTACTAAAACTTAAGTCCAGAAGCTCGTGCACTATCAGCAAGGGCTTTAATACGGCCAGTGTATTTAAATCCATTGCGATCAAAAACGCAAGATTTTATACCTTTGGCAATTGAATCTTTGGCAATAGCTACACCAATAGCAACAGCACGCTCAGTCTTTGTTCCTTTTTTTATTTCCATATCGGAAGCAGAGGCAAGAGTTGTACTCTTAGAATCATCTATCATTTGAGTATATATAAAATTGTTTGAACGGAAAACTGAAAGACGAGGACATGCGGATGTTCCAAAAATCTTTGTTCGAATCTTTTTCTTTAATCTTATTCTTTTGTCTAATTTTTTATTTGCCATATAACTTTATGAACTTTTTACTTTATAACTCATTACGCTGCCTTCTTACCTTGCTTACGACGAATAACTTCATCTGAATAACGAAATCCTTTACCCTTGTAAGGCTCTGGCTTCTTCATTGCTCGTACTTGTGCAGTAAATGATCCGACAAGTTCTTTGTCGATACCCGTAACAGTAATGTTGTTCTTCTCGGCTGTGACTGTAAGTCCTTCTGGAATTTGCACTTTTACAGGATGAGAGAATCCAAGTGCTAAGTTAAGATCTTTCCCTACAACTTCTGACTTGAATCCAACTCCTTCTAGTATAAGCTTCTTGGTGTAACCTTCGTTTACTCCTACTACCATGTTCTTCACATGTGAAGCACAAGTACCCCAAAGTGCATTTACTTTTTTATCACCTAATTTATTTGGAGTAAAAGTAATTTCATTTGCATTTATATTTATAGCAACAGGACCTGCAAAATCACGAGTGAGAGTTCCTTTTGGTCCTTTCACCAAAAGAGTTGTGCCAGTAAGCTTTACTTCTGTGCCTGTGGGAACTATAACTGTTTGTTTTCCTATACGTGACATATAATTTTATTGATTACCACATTTTAAACAAAACTTCTCCTCCGACCATTTCTTTGCGTGCTTGTTTGTCTGTCATGATACCTTTAGGTGTAGAGAAAACAGTGATAAGGTTACCACCCTTTGTGTATCTGATATCTTTCATTCCTTTGTAAACACGACGGGAAGACTTGGAAACGCGTTCTACTTCACTCACCTTTGGTGCTCCGTCTACATAAGCTATTCCGAGCTCAAGGATTGGGAAACCTTTCTTTGTCTTCTTGGTAGCAGAAGTTAAATATCCTTCTTTGACGAGGCATTCTGCGATTGCTTGTTTTACCTTAGAAAATGGAACAGCAACGAACTCGTGACTAGCACGACCTCCATTCTTTACCATATTCACCATGTTTGCTATTTGATCCATATTGAAATAATTAAAAATTAAGAATTACGAATTAAGAGTTTACCAAGAAGACTTTCTGACACCTGGTAGCATACCTTCGTTTGCATGACCTCGTGAACAACGAAAACAACGATTTGTTTCTCGTGTACTAAATTTTGACTTTTTTAAATGTCTTGCTGTTACTGATGTTTTTGCCATAAATAATTAACTTAAGAGTTAAAACCCTCCATGTGCAATGATATCTCGTTTATTTTCTTAAATCTTTCGGTGAACCGAACCACTTAAGGAGACAAACGGATCTAAAACTCATGTAGCCCCATACTAGCAAATGAATGAAAAGATGTCAAATAAAATGGCCTACAACAAAATTGTGGCCATTTATTATACATTTTTTATTTTAATTACAAATGAAAACGAACAATCAAACCTTCTTTTATAAACTGATATGCAAGAAAATCTAATGTATCCTGCATACAATCAAGATGATCCCCAGTTGTTAATACGGGTATATGATACCCTAAGTTAGGATTTTCCAGACTAAAATCGTCTATGTCTGGAATGCTAATTCTAGCTCTTATGCCATAAGGACTAATACTAGGAACCTGATAAACAGCTTCAATACAAGAAATGCCCTTCATGTTAGTTAAAAATATGTCGTCAAATGACATATTATCTAATCCAGACATCCTTCCTTCGCAAAGAGTCTTAAAAAGATTGAAACATTTTCGGAAATTTTCCATAGCTTTTTCTTCGCTATCCACCAAAGATAAATCAATTTTGTATTCCTTGATTATTTTTTTAAATTCAGGCTCTTTATTTATTTCCTTAATATCTTCCGCGCTGGAAACTCCAAATAAATTCTTTAAAAAAGATTTCATTTTAGGATTTTTAGTTAAACAATTAAATATTACAAAATCGGTGTTTTGAAGTCTTCAAAACCCGAATCCTGAAAAAATTTACCCCCATTTTCTGAAATCCAGCCTATCTTAACCAGCTTAATTCCATTGGGGTTATTTTCAAGAAGAGCCATATTCAGCCGTACTGTAATTCTAACAGAATAACCTTTTCTTAAATCAATCATTCCATTATAACCCTTGGCATCAGAAATAATCGATATCCTTGCAACTGATCTATTGTTAAATATTTTCTCAACAATTATATCCTTGGAATCTATCTTGCCTCCTTCATACTCTGATATAACATCAAAAGTAAGAAAAAATGTTCCCTCGTTGCCGTCTTTCGAAGCAGAGGACGATACAAGTTTGAACTCAGGAGCAGGCATGGGAGAGAGGAGGGTTAGGTCGTTTTCCATATCTTTCTTGCAAGATACAATAGAAACAACAATCAGTAAGAACAGAAATAAATTTTTCATAGCATTTGTTTTTAAATTGGTTTAAATTAATGATTTTCTGAAATCGCCTATTTTATACAGATGAACCTCAGAAAATCATTAATTTTCAACTAAAAACCAAAAATATCAAAGAACTTATTACCCGCGTAGTATGGCATATTTAATCCCATTTGTCAATGATTTCGGTAAGTTTTATTATCAAACTCATTCCCAGATAGGGGTTTAACCCCTATCTGGGAACAAATGAGGTCAAATTAAAAAAGCCGGAAATATAAAATTTCCGGTTCTTTGCATTATATTACTACGTTTTTATACTTTTATCTCAAAAGCACAGTGGCTGCTTTTCTGATAAATAGTGAAAACTCAAAGCTTTCGGGGCTAATACCTACCATCATTTCATGATATACCCCACGAAGTTCTTCTGCGTCACTAACCCATCTTATGGACTGTCTGATAGAGGCTTTTTCTTCATCGCCTTTTTCAGCTCCCCAGTACTCATCAATGGCGTCCGCCAAATTCCCTGCGGTTGAATTAACCTTGAGAACTTCATTTTCTGGAACTTTATCCAGGAATAAGGCTTTTCCAACTATTTCGTCGATATTATCATACCCCTGTGGAAAAAAGGGGACAATTTGGATCATAAAAGCAGAAATTTCTGGTAATGATAAAAGAATTTGTTCCATAATTATTGCTGTTTTTAATTTGAATTAAAATATATTTCATATTTACACTATATAAATATTGATTTATTGTCAACCAAAAATATTTTAGTCTTTATTTTAAATTAAAACAGGTGCACCTTTTAGTACACCTGCTCATTTATTTATGAATAACCATAACTCCATTCCTTCCATCTACACTGCAACGTTTTTGTACAAATTCTGTATGACTCCAAAATCGAGAGTCAGTGAACGTATCAATTCCATCAACGCGGATATCACGAAAATTAACACCCCATCCGTTTAATTGCTGCTTGATTATGTTTTGGATTGAGATTGCTCCATGATCTATACCAAGAGGAACCGTATTTTCCCCATAGTTATAAATGATGAATTCCAATAGTTTTTTATTACTCTCTCCAAAAACAGGATCCTGGGGGCTGTAAATGAAAGACTTGTGACTTATACCACCAGCGATAATTATTTCGCAATCACAGGTTTCGTTGTCATTTTCGTCCAGATAGTCAATAATGCTGTCAACAACGCTTTTGTAAAATCGTGAACGATGACCATTCAAAATCATTGTTTTATCAACAACTGACCCTAAGCCTGCATGAGCTACAATCAGTAAATCATCGACTTTGTCTTTACAGATAATGACAGGACAATCTGCTGTACATAGAAACGCTGCAGAATTTTTAGGAATTACAAGTCCTTCAGTCTTTTTGTGATAAAAAACCTCAAGTCCATATTTGGGAATCTTGAAGGACTGATTAAAGTCATCCTCATCACATATTTCCCCAGTAAAACTAGAGATATTTGGGAAATAGATTTTGCTAATATTGTTCTTCATCAGCAATTCAATAACCTGGGTGTGATTGTAAAAATCATCTTTCCAGTTTTTGGGTTTGCCGAACATGTAAACATCGGCATTTTCAGAAGAGTAAATAACAGGTTCTACCCTATCAAAACAAGGTAGGTGTCCTTGATATTCACTGATTAATTCGTGATTCTCAATGGAATCAAGTTCTTTTTGTTGGGTCATCAGAGTTTCGTCCATAAAAAATTTTTTAAGGGGTTAGTTTAATCGCAATATATCACTTGTAATGTTTTTATGCAAATAACAGCACCCAAGGCACTGTCTGTCAAATAAATAGCACCTATATCGTTTTCACAACATAAGTGCTAAGTTTCCTTAAAATCATTAAACCCTTTCTCTAATTTTCAAGAGTAATTTTTTTAGTATTTTTTTAGAATATCTTTTGCCTTTGTCTGTATAGACAAAGGAATCTTCACCATTGCGAGCTATAAAATGTATCCTGTTTTTAGGTGAGGCATTAAATACCCCCATAAATATACCATAATCAGGAATCGTGAATACCCCCTCATTAAAACGATAATATCTATGCCCGTTAACAACGGTATAAATATTATTATCAGCAATGGAATCCAACCCCCAGTTTATTTCCTTCACTAGGCCTTTTATTGCCTTAGAATTTTTCCCTGCTGCTAACGTCATGGAGATTGGCACAAGTAACATACAAAAAAACAAAGTGCAGAGCAATACAAGTCTTTTCATGATTTTTTGTTTTAGTTTAAGTTCACATATATACTTCCATTTTATAAACTATTTGTCAAAGATTTTTATACAACAAAAAAATACTCCCCTTTGGGAGTATTTTTAAGTAATTTTTATTTGAATTCCTAGTCGCTAGAACCTAGCTACTAGAACCTAACCTTACGCTTTCTTAAACGGTACACCGATCAATTCAAAGAATTCGGTTGCTTCGGCTTTTGTCTTTGCTGTAGTTACAAGGGTAACTCCCATTCCGAATACGTCTTTCAATTCTTCATCTCCTGTCTCAGGGAAGATAGTGTGCTCCTTGATACTCATAGTTAGGTTACCGATATTGTCCACAATCTTTCTATCGATACCACGGAAGTCTTTCGTACGAGGAATAGCTACATTGATAAGCTTGTCTAGGAATCCGTACATGCGGGCCCCACGAAGAGTTACCATGACTCCGACAGGATCTCCAATACGAATCTTGAAGGATGCTATGGACTTCTTTGCACTCTTTGTCGCAGGCTTCTGTCCAGTTATTTTTGCAATACGCTCAATAACCATCTTGTTGTGATCCTTGTTACGTTTTAGTCCTGACCCTGTTCCACTGGCAACAATCACCTTTACAAGGTGAGGAGCGGCCATGACATTCTTGTAGCCATACTTGGCCTTAAGTGTACTATATGCTTTCTTTTCTTTTTGTTTTACTGTTTCCATATATTTAAATTAATCTTTCTTAGCAACATTTGATACGTGTATAGGCATAGCAATCTCAAGAATCTGACTCTGATCTCCCTTGCCTTTTGCCTTGTGAGCCTTCTTTCTCAAGTTGACCCCCTCTACAACAACCTTGTTTTCACTTGGCATAGCTTTTAAAACCTTGCCACTTTTGCCTTTGTTGCTACCTGCGATAACTATTACATTGTCTCCTTTTTTGATTTTCATATATTTAAATAACTTCTTGGGCTAATGAAATAATCTTCTGGTAACCTCTTTCAGCAAGTTCACGAGGGATTGGTCCAAAGACGCGTCCACCTTTTGGATCCTGCTTGTCTTTTTCTAAAATAACTACAGCATTATCATCAAAGCGAATATATGAACCATCCTTACGGCGATATGACTTTACAGTACGGACAACCACAGCCTGACATACGTCCTTTTTCTTCACACCCTTACGAGGTTCGGGAAAACCTTTCCGACTTTTCCGCCGGCGTTATCTGTGATATTTACTACTGTTCCGTCTTGTATCATATAATATTAACTAATTACTTTAAAATGTTTATCTTTTGATATTGGTCTTACTTCTTCTATTTCTACTACATCCCCTATCTTCTTTGCATTCTCTGCATCGTGAGCTTTGTAGTTCTTTGTCTTCTTAATACGCTTGCCGTATTTCTTGTGTTCAACGAAGCGAGTAACTTCTACGACAACTGTCTTGTCCATCTTATCTGAGACGACTACTCCTTTTAAAACTTTATTTAATTTTTTTATTTTTGCTTCCATATAATTTTATCGGGCTACGATACGAGTTGTTACAGGTAATTTTGTGCCAGCCTTGCGAAGAGCTTCCTTGGCTATAGCCTCTGAGACTCCATCAACTTCAAACAATACTCGGCCTGGGCGAACATCTAAACAATATCCTTGGGGATCTCCTTTTCCTTTTCCCATTCCGACTTCGGCTGGCTTAGCTGTGAAAGGTCTATCGGGGAAAATACGAATCCACATACGGCCAGTTTTACCAATAGTTCGATGAGCCACTTTACGAGCTGATTCTATCTGATTTGAACGAACACGTCCACCTGCTGTGGCCTTAAGTCCAAAAGATCCAAAAGCTACAGTAATACCACGTGTGTCTGGAGTGACTTTCGTCATATCCGTTCTACCTGTTTGCCATTTTCTAAATTTTACTTTTTTAGGTGTTAACATAAAATTATTTCTTTATATCATTAAAAACTTCTCCGCGATAAATCCAGACTTTAATACCAATATCACCATAACTCATGTGAGCTTTCTCACGAGCAAAGTCAACATCAGCACGGAAAGTTTGCAAAGGAATAGAACCACGTTTGATTTGCTCAGAGCGAGCAATTTCAGCCCCTCCTAGACGGCCTCCTAAGTATATACGAGCTCCCTTTACTCCACGAGCTGTCATAACCTTTTCAATAGTCTGCTTCATAACGCGACGAAATGGTAGACGCTTCTCAAGACCTTCAGCAATCATACATCCAACAATAGCAGCATCAGCGTCGGGATTGGTAACTTCAACAATATCAAACTTGAAATCTTCTGGAATTATAACATCGCGCCTCTTCATCATTGCTACTAAATCTGCCTTAAGCTTAGAAGCTCCATCTCCTCCACGTCCAATAATCATACCAGGGCGAGAAGTAAATACCATAACTTTTGTTGCTTTCACTCCTCTATCAATCTCTATACGAGAAACATAGAAGCCACGTAACTTCTTCACAAGAAATTCACGAATAACAACATCACTCTTTAATAAATCTTTATATTTCTTGTCAGCAAACCAACGTGATTTCCAATCACGGAGTGTTACTAGTCTATGTGCGTATGGATGGACAACTTTTGACATATAATAAATTAGGTTATTCTTTAACTTCTGTTTCTTTTGCTGGTTTCGACTGTTTTGCAACTTTTTTAACTTCTTTCTTTGTTACTTTTTCAGTTTTTATTTTCTTTTCAGTATTTTTCTCAATAAGAGTAAGCATTATGTGACTTGTACGCTTATTGATACGAGAAGCACTTCCACGGGCTCGTGGCATACTACGCTTCATAACTATACCCTTATTTACAGTAACGTTCTCAACATATAAATCTGTATCAGAAATACCTGCACTTTTTGCATTTGCTACAGCGGAAGCTAATAATTGCTCCATTGGACCTGATGCTCTTCTTGGTAATGCTTTTAGCTGAGTAAAAGCCTGTGCAACCCTATTGCCTTTGATTAAGTCTGCTACAAGGCGAACCTTGCGTGGAGACTGTCTGTAATTTTTTAAAAATGCTTTCATATAAGTTTATTACTTCTTCTTGGTATCTGTTGCAGCTTTAGCTGATTTGGATGCTGTGATCTCGGCTTCTTTCTTCTTGGCTTCTAATTCTTTCTGCATCTTACCTCCGTGTCTGACGAACTTGCGTGTTAGTGAGAATTCTCCAAGTCTATGTCCTACCATGTCTTCACTGACGAGGACTTCTACGTGAACCTTTCCATTGTGGACTCCAAATACGAAGCCTACCATTTCAGGGGAGATCACACATGCGCGTGACCATGTCTTAATAACGCCTGTTTCTAGAGGTTTCTTACCGGCAATCTTTTTCAAAAGCCTTTCGTCTACATATGGTCCTTTTTTAAGTGATCTTGTCATTTTTTTGTATCTACAATATAAATAAGCTCCTTTGAGCTCGTTCTGTCATACTAGCAAATGAAAGAATGGATGTCAACCTCCACTTTTATATTAAAATACTAAAGCTATTACTTTTGGTAAAAAAATTAGAGCCCCCATTATCCCAGCTACAACTACAGCGAGTGCTACCGCTCCTCCAGCCACATCTTTCGTATCTCTAGCGTAAGGATGGTAAGTTGGACTGGTAAGATCAATATCTATCTCTATCGCAGTATTGAAAGCTTCTGCTATAACAACTAATCCAAAAGCAAATACAACAAGAACCCACTCAATATTTGATATATGCAGTACAAAACCTAAATATATACCTAAAATTATAAAAACTATTTCCACCCACAAATGGTGACAGGTTTTAATAAGAACATTCAAGCCGCGCAGAGCATGATCCGAGCTTCTTAATCTCGCCACCAAACTAAACCTCTTTTTCTCAGATATTTTTTCCATCAGTCTATTATACAACAAAAAATTCCCTTTCGGGAATTTTTTGTTGATAGAGAATTTTTAAAATTAAGATTTCTTAGCCTTCCCGACACGTCGTCTTGAAACGATCCACATATTTGAATATTTCTTTGGAGTACGAGTCTTCTGGCCTTTTCCTGATGGTTTACCCCACATAGTCTTGGCACGGCGTAGACCTCTTCCTTGGCGTCCTTCACCTCCACCGTGTGGGTGGTCTACTGGGTTCATAGCTGTTCCACGAACTGTAGGGCGAATTCCTTTCCAGCGAGAGCGTCCAGCCTTACCGAAGTTTTGAAGCTTGAATTCACTATTTGAAACTTCTCCGATAGATGCCCAAGCATTTTCAGAAACTTTACGAACTTCAGTAGAAGGCATTTTGACGTTGGTATACCCAAGATCATTCGCAACTACTTGTCCGAAAGTTCCAGCTCCACGAGCAAGCTTTCCTCCGTTACCTGGCTTGATTTCTACATTGTAAACAAATGTTCCAACTGGTATTAGCTTAAGGGGTAAACGGTTCCCAACTGTTAGAGGAGCTTTCTCGGAAACGATAAACTTGTCTCCAACTTTAACTGACTTAGGAACAACGACGTATCTCTTTTCTCCGTCAGCATAAACTGCGATACCGATAAAGGCATTGCGGTTTGGATCATATTCGATAGAAGCTATCTTGGCAGGGATATCGTGCTTGTTGTACATGAAGTCTATCTCGCGATAAAGTCTCTTGTGTCCACCGCCTTTATGGCGAGTAGTTATACGTCCCTGATTGTTACGTCCAACAGATCTTTTGAAACCATGAGTTAAAGCTTTCAAGGGCTCACTTTTAGTTAAGACCTTTCTGTAAGTAACAGTAGTCTGGTGACGCTTTGATGGTGTTGTAGGTTTGTATGTTTTCATATTATGCAATTGCTATCTTATCACCTTTCTTCAAATATACGACCGCTTTTTTACCTCCCTTTTTCGTTCCAATTATTCCACGACGAACTACTGTCTTTGAAGTAATCTTTGTAGTAGAAACTCGCAAAGGAGTAACTCCGTAGATAAGCTTAATAGCTTTCTTAATCTCATTCTTGGTAGCATTATCGGTCACATTGAAAGTATAAATTCCTTTCTCTGCGCCGAGTGCTGCCTTTTCTGTAATGCGAGGACTCTTGATCAAAGGATGTGTCTTAACTTTTTTTGTATCAACTTCTACAACTTCTTTTGTATTCTTTTTTGTTTTTGTTGTTGCCATATAATATTATTTTTTTTCTGTTTTTGGCTGTGAAATAATAATATATCGGTAAGCTAGCAAATCAACAGGATTCATGTTGCGAACCTCATCGATCTCTACTGTAGGAATATTTGCAAAACTCTTTTTAAGAACGTCTCCCTTTGCAGGAACTGAAATATAAGTATTTGGCTTTTTACCACCTACCATTCTTTCAAATCCTTTGATAGAACTTAAATCTTTCATGACAGCTACAGCATCTTTAGTCTTAATAGCTTTAAGATTTAATTCTTCCACAAAGATTAGTTGTCCTTTTCTTAGCTTCTCTGAGAGAACTGTATAGAGAGCTTTTGCTTTCATTTTCTTGTTTATTTTCTGATCGTAACTCTTTTCATTTCTTGGTCCATGAGTCACTCCTCCACCTTTCCAAATTGGAGAACGAGAAGAACCATGACGAGCCCTACCTGTACCTTTCTGTTTCCAAGGCTTTCTACCTCCTCCACGAACTTCTGATCTGTCTTTAGTATGAGCAACTGGTGTGCGAGCGTTGGCTTGCATGGCAGTTACTACCTGATGAACCAAGTCACCATTCCAAGGAACACCAAAGATTGATTCAGGAAGATTAAACTTGCCTACGGATTTACCTTTTTGGTTATATATTTGTGTTTCCATATAAATTAGCCGATTATTTCTACGAGCGTTCCGCGTCTGCCTGGAATCGCACCCTTAATAAGTAATTGGTTATTTTCGACATCAACACCAATAATTTCCAAATTTCTAACTGTGATACGATCACTACCTGTACGGCCTCCCATGCGCATTCCCTTTGGAACTTTGTTACGAAGACCTCCTCCGATAGAACCTGGCTCTCTTTCAGAGTGCTTTTGTCCGTGTGAACGTGGCCCTCCGTGGAATCCATGACGCTTCACAACGCCTTGGAAACCTTTTCCTTTTGAAATACCACTAACTGTAACGATGTCCCCTTTTGCAAAGGCAGAAACTGTTATTCTGTCACCTGTGGCCATTTCTTCAATGTCTCTAAATTCACGAAGATGTTTGAAGGCACCTTCTCCTTCTACTGTGTTGTCGCTACTTTTTGCGGATTTGATATGTCCAAGATGCGCCTTTGTCGCGCGACTTTCTTTCTGTTCTTCGAAGGCTACTTGCACTGCTGTATAGCCATCTACATCAGGGCTTTTCATTTGAGTGACAATAATAGGTCCAGCAGAAATAACTGTAGTTGGTACCACTTGTCCATCATCTAGAAAGCACTGCATCATATGCTGTTTTTTACCAAGGATAAATTTCATAAATAATATCTATTACATCATCTTCACGTCGATATCAACACCAGATGGTAGAGATAAGCTTGTGAGAGCTTCAATAGTCTTAGGATTTGGATTCAGGATGTCAATAACGCGT
>LBPS01000014.1 GCA_000990325.1 Candidatus Nomurabacteria bacterium GW2011_GWE2_34_25 | reverse complement strand
AAGGTCACTCGGAAACTTTATGTTAGCTTGTGCAGTATAAGAAGCTACCGACTTTGGATCAGCATAAATAGATAAAGTAAAAGTCTTCGTTGGCTCAACTTTTGCTGAAGATGAACGAAGAGAAATAACACTAGCTAGAGATATCTGAGGAACTAATACTGATAAAAGTAAAACTAGAGAAACAAAAAACTTTTCTTTATTTTTTTTATACATAAATATTATTTGGCTAGATTATATAATTTTATAAAATTAACTTATTAGTGGAAACGAAATAATAAAATGCGAACCAACTCCCTTAATAGACTCTACTGACAGACTCCCGCTCATTTGTTTTATTATTTGAGCGGTAATCCAGAGACCTAAACCTGTACCTCTAATATTTTGAGTATCTTTATTTTTAATACGATAAAACTTTTCAAATAATTTTGCTCTCTCTTCTTCGTTCATACCAATACCAGTATCACTTACTCTTATATATAAACGATTTTTTTCTACATACTGCCTAACAATAACCTCACCTTTAATTGTATATTTAACAGCATTACCAACAATATTTACTAAAATTTGCTTAAAACGATCAACGTCAATATTTATAAATTGATTTTCTAATATATTTGTTTTATCAAAAGAGACGACAAGTCCTTTCTCTTTAGCTGGTAACATAAGAGAATTAACAATTTGCTCTATTAATTCAACTGGATTAATTTTTGAAAACTCATAAGACATTCTGCCTTGTTCTATTCTAGATACGTCCAAAATATCAGCCACGAGCAGATCAAGCTCTTTAGCTGAAGTGTCAATATTTGTAACGTATTTTTTAGTTTCATCAGATAATTCAGGTGCTTCACGCATAAAATCTGCATACCCTCTGATAATCGACAACGGAGTTCTTAATTCATGGGAAGCCATAGAGATAAAATCATCCTTAAGAGTATCTACTTCTTTCAACTTTTTATATAAATCCATATAATCGATTATTTTAGAATGACGCAAAAATAAAAACATTACTAAAATTATAACACCGAGAAGAATAATTTTACTATTGGTAATATCACGCCCAATAGCCATATCAGCCTCAGACAAAGTCTGAGTTGTTACAACAACTCCCAATATGTTACCAAGATTATCAGTTATAGCCCGAGTGGTTTTAAATAATCTTTCACTACCTTCATTTGCAGATATTGTTATTGAATGATTTGGATCACTAGTGGCAAATGTAAATAAATATGAGTCTTGTTTATCAATTTGACCAATTTCTTCTTTGTTGTTTGAGGCGATAACAATATAAGAACTTTCAATAATATTTGTATTCAAATTCGGTTCTACTTTTTTAGCAACAACCTTAAAATTTTTTATAGTTTCATTTGTATTTATTATATTTTCAATTTTTTCATTTAAATATTTAGAATCGTCTATTTTGTCACCAGCAAAAGAAACAAAGGCATCCTGCAGAGAACCTACTCGAACATTTATCAAACGTTCTTCTGCATCATTGGCAATATTTATAAATCTTTGAGTTGTAAATAGAAAAGCTCCAGTTATAAGAAAGGCAACAATAATCGTATATATTAATTGGGGGTTATCAGCTACCTTCGTAATTCCCTTTTTAAAATTTGAATAGAGAAAACTGAGCATAATTATTTAAAATATTGGATTAGTTAAACTTAATTCATCACTTCAGTTTCCTTTTTAGCAAAGATAGATTCGAGGTTTTGGTTGGCGTCATCAACGCATTTTTGAATATCTTCTTTTGCTCTCTTCATTTCATCTTCTGATAGATCACCTATTTTTTCTATTTCTACTTGTCTTTCTTGGCGAACACTAATACGTGCGTCTTCAAGCTTTTCTTTTAAAATTTTGACGAGCTTCGTTCGATTTTCAGTTGTCAGCATTGGAAAAATAGCCCTGACACCATCTGAATCTGAAACAACGGATAATCCTAAATTAGCGGCAGATATAGCACTCTCGATACTTTTTATCTGGTTCTTATCCCATGGAGCTATACGTAAAGTCTTAGGGTCTTCTATAGATATACTTGCCACATTCTTGATCGGCATGAACGAACCATAGCTTTCTACATTTATATTGTCGAGAATCATAGGAGTTGCTCTTCCTGAGTGAACTCCTCCATATTCTTTCGAAAGCCATTCTTCTACTTTCTTTAACTCACTTTTAAAATTTGTTGTATTGTATGCCATATGTTTATTATTATATCACAAGTGCGATGTGTTCTAAAATCATTTTGACAGAGGCTCCGGGGGTAGAAAGATAATCACGACAATTCTTTAATTCATTTAGAATAAATTTATAATTTTCATTATTTAAATCTTTTTTCCATTTCTCATAAATAATTCTTTCTAAACTATTTAAAAGAGTGGTCGCCTTATGTCTTAATCCTCCACTATTTTCATCATCTTTAAATTCTTTTATAATATCGGCAATTTTCTCAATTCGCGCACTAGGTAATAGTTTAATAAAATCACTCGCAAATTTATCATCTATGGTATTATCATTTTTAATATTTTTTATTAAATGTACTCTCGACAATATTGTATCTAAAAGTAGCGACGAATCTGGAACTACGATAAAAAAGTGGGAAGAAGTCAGAGGCTCTTCTATGATTTTCAGTAAGGCTTGTTCAGCTTCACGATTTATAAATTTCGCTCCAATTATACAAACCTTCTTTTTACCATCTATTGGCAAATTCATATGCCATTCTTTTATATTGTGACTATCTTCAATATTAAGCGAATCAAAAAGGGAGAGCATAACATCTGGGCTATTCTTATTTACTTCCCCTCGCTCTTCCAAAAGTAAACGAATAGAGTAGGCAACTTCTTCAGGATTGCCTTCAATAACATAGCTATGGTAAAGATTCTCGGGAAATAAATTGCTGAGATTCATATATCTATTGTACCTTAATTGGGAAAATTTCCTGCAATTCTCCTGAATAATAAAATTCATAAGAAAGTCCTCCGAATGTATAGTCCCTATCATTGATCGTAATCGTAGAACCTCCAACTTCTGGATTTTCTTTTGGACTTGATTTATGGAAACCTAAATTGAAAAGTGTTGCTAATACTTCAGGACGATCGTTTATAGAGTAACCCGCCTCTTCCCATTGATGCATTATTTGCTTTAAAAATATTGCGGTATACATATATGAGTAGTAATGATTCTTGGGATCAGTCAATCTTCCCATAAGCTCCGTATCAGGATCAGCATTCCCATAATTAAATATCCCTTCATAATTTTCACCTAAATAAAAAGGGCTTTTGTTGTTCTTAAGATTACTCTCAATTAATTGAGCAGTTCCAAATTTAACACCAGCTACACCATAAGAGAACTTTGTACCATTACCAAGTACTTTCATAGGTTCAAAATATCTCTTATATGATTCACGATTGGAGGTAAAGAATCTAAATTGTTCTGATATGACGGTTGCGATTATAAGTCTAGCTGATACTCCAGAGTCTACACTTGCTTGCAAGATAACATCCTTATCTTTTACCAATGCATCTCTTAATGTCTGCCACTCAGTAGAAGCTACCCAACTAAAAATACTTTGAGATGAAGCATTGCCCCCTAGAGAATTTATACTATTCCCAAGGTCATCACACTTTGCTAACTTTTCTTTTATAAAAGAAATATTATTTTCTGTAACTAATACAATCGCATTAATCATGTTTTCTACAATCACAGAGGATTTGGTACTGATATAGGTATCGAGTATCCTCTGTCCATTCTCAGGTAAAACTGAATTAATAGTCATGATCTTACACTCTATTACAGGATCTAATTTATTAAAGTTTGAAGACATGGACTTTTGAATAACAGGTAAGCGTACGCCCTCCTTTTCATTTACTGTATTAAAAAATTCGTTTCTAGAATCTATACTTCCTTCTACATCTGTTAAATGTAATCTCATGGCAACCAACACGCTAGAGAAAAGCATGCCTACTCCAGCAAAACCAAAAAAAATAATCAAAATTATTATACGTAATTTTTTATTGTTTTTTAAAAAATTCATTTTTATCTTTTACTTAAAATTGTTTTTTTATAAGTTTCTAAGTGATTTAGGGCTTCACCTGTACCTTTTGCAACACAAAGAAGTGGCTCATCGGCAACGCGAGCCTTAACTCCCGTCCTTCTATATATAAGATCTGCAAGATTTCTAAGCTGAGAGGATCCTCCCGTCATTATAATACCATCATCGATAATATCTGCAGATAATTCGGGTGGGGTTAGGGAAAGTACTTCTTTGATAGCTCCTATCATCGCCCGCAATTCTTTGTCTATGGCTCTGACAATCTCGTTAGTAGAGATCTGGGCTGTTCGAGGAAGGCCTTGGATAAAGTCTCTTCCTTTTATGGTGATAGTGATTTCTTCTTCTAGCGGAATAGCTGCGCCTATCTTTATCTTTATAGCTTCAGCGGTTCTGTCGCCAATGGCTAAGTTGAAAGTCTTTTTTATATAATCGGCAATCGCTAAATCTATCTTATCTCCGGCACACTTCACAGAAGTAGAAGCAACGATACCGCCTAGTGCTATAACTGCGACGTCCGTCGTCCCTCCTCCGATATCCATAATCATATGACCCTTGGACTCCTGTATAGGAATACCAGCTCCAATAGCAGCTAAGATCGGCTCTTTGACCACATAAGCATTTTTAGCTCCAGCTTTCACAGCAGCCTCCACAACAGCACGACGTTCTGTGGAAGTTATACCTGCAGGAACTGAAACCATAACATCTGGTTTAAATAAATTGTATTTACCAAGCGTCTTCGTAATAAAGTAGCGAAGCATTGCCTCTGTCACTTTATAGTCGGCTATCACACCATCCTTCATGGGCCTATAAACAATTATACTTTCGGGAGTTTTTCCTATCATCTCTTTAGCTTCAATACCAATAGCCAATATTGTATTATCTTGTTCTGAAACAGCAACAACAGAGGGCTCGTCTAAAACAACACCCTTTCCAGGTAGATATACCAGAGTATTTGCTGTTCCCAAATCAATGCCTAGTTTTTTAGAAAATATGGCCATACAATATTTATAACTTATATACTATATCACAAATTTCTATAAAAAATAAGTTCAATAAATATGATTTTGTGCTAACATATAAACATGTATATAGTCACTGTTATTCCAATACAAAAAGGCTTTCTAAAAGAAAATCTGACGTATTTCTCTCCGACGGAAATCCCCTTAGGGAGCATTGTCTCTATTCCCATCAGGTCCAAGACAACTGATGCTATTGTTATCAATATAGATAGTGCTCGTGATTTGAAATTTGATTTAAAAAATGCAGACTTTCAATTAAAAAAAATTGTAAGCGTCAAAGGTTCATCTCCTTTCTCTTCTGCCTTTTTCAATGCTTGTGAAAAGATGAAGGACTATACAGTAAGCAACACTGGCACAATTATCAAATCTCTGCTTCCAGCAATTTTTTTAGAAAATATCAAGGATCTGAAAAAAGTTAAAGTTGAAAATCCCAATGAGGAAGAAAAGATTTCTGAAAATGTTAAACAGGAAAAATTAATTTTTCAAGCTTTGACTCCTGATCGTATGAGCTGGTATCGAACTCTTATACGAGAAGCTTTTGCAAAGAAAGAATCTGTTTTCATTTGTGTCCCGACTCGCTTTGATATCGAGCAATTAAAAATTGAGCTGACAAAAGGTATCAGTCAGTACGTCTTTTCTTTCCATGGTGATATGACGAAGAAGATGCTTATAAGCACGTATAATTCTTGCATCGAAGAAGTTCATCCGATACTCATCATAGGTACTGGTATGTTCCTGTCTATTCCAAGAACAGACATTAAAACGATTATAGTAGAACATGAAAATTCTGATGCTTACAAACAATTCAATCGTCCATTTATTGATATTCGTACTTTTGCTGAAATACTTTCATCTCAAAATAAAGTTAAATTAATTTTCGGTGACACACTTCTCCGCCCTGATACACTTTGGAGACACGATGAGGGAGAGCTAGGTGAAGTTGCTTCCCCTCTTTTCCGTTTGCCTCAAGCAGAAAGACAAATAGTTGTCGATATGAAAGAACAATTAGACGACAAAGGATCTAAGGTATTCACAGTACTGTCTCTCTCAACCAAGAAAATGATATCTTATGCCATAGAACACAACGAATCAGTTCTATTGTTTACTATCCGGAAGGGCCTAGCTGGTGTCACAGTATGTCATGATTGTGGTCATACACTTCTGTGTCCAACATGTAGAACTCCCATCGTTCTTTATGGCTCAAAGCAGAGAAATGCCACCAAAATCGTGAACTCGCGTATATTTATGTGTAATAAATGTGGATACAAAGAAACAACAGAAGTCCGATGTAAAGAGTGTCTTAGTTGGAATCTAACTCCACTAGGAATAGGTACAGATAGAGTTTATGAAGAAGTGAAAAGTCTATATCCGAATACTAAAATTATCCAAATGGATAAAGAAACAATTAGCACAGACAAAGAAGCCCGGGGAAAGATGGATGAATTTTATAAAAATCCCGGAAGTATTTTGATTGGAACTGAAATGGTTTTCTCTTATATCAATACCGAAGTTATACATAGTGCTATCATATCCCTTGATGGACTACTCTCGATTCCAAGTTTTAACATTACGCAAAAAATTCTCCACATAATGGAGAAGTTGCATGAAATAACAAAACGTAATTTAATAATTCAAACTCGAATACCAGAAAATCCCATACTTGAACATATTTTAAATGGCAATGTTCTTCCTCTTTATCGCGAAGATTTAAAAGAAAGAAAACAATTCGGATATCCACCATTCAAAAGACTTATTAAAATAACTTTTGCTGGCTCGGCAAGTGAAACAGAAAAAGCACGTTCTTACATAGATCAACTTTTAGGTGGCTATGAGCCTCAGATATTTTCGGCTTTTGTTGGAAAAGTAAAAGGCCAGTACATTACCAACACTGTTATAAAAATAGGCCCTGCTCTTTGGCCAATACCAATAGATGACAAACAAATGATAAACACCCACCTCTCTGAGAATCTTCGCCGTCTGTCCCCTGCCTTTTCCATAAACGTAGACCCTGAGGATCTACTCTAAAATATCTTGCTTGAAATATAAAGATATGTTATTATCAGTTCCATATGATTACAGTAATTGAGGTAAAGAAGAATACAAATGAGAACAACATGAACCTTGTTCGCAGGTTTACTCGTAAGGTTCAAGAATCTGGAATTATTCAGAAAGTTAAAAGTAAGCGTTACAACGAACGTGCTCCATCTAAAGTAAAGGTAAAGATTGCTACATTAAAAAGAATCAATCGTAAGAAAAATTTAGAAAAGTTACAAAAGCTTGGAAAAGCTCCTCTGCCTACAAAGCGTGGACATCGTTAATAACAATTATGTATGCCAGTATCTGAATTCTCTACAATAACAAACACGACAAAAGGCAAGCTTCCACGCTTGCCTTTTGTTTATATAAAAAATGCAATCTTGGGAGAAAAATACGAGCTTGGAGTAAGTTTCCTGTCTTCAGGTAAACAAAGAAATTTAAATAAAAAATATAGAGGTATAGACAAAACTACAAACATCCTTTCCTTCCCTCTTACTAAAACTTCCGGAGATATAACTTTTGATTTAATTAAAGTTAAGAAAGATGCCCCACTCTTTGACATGACTTACAGTAAATTCCTTAAATATTTATTCATACATGGACTCTTGCATTTGAAAGGATATGATCATAGTGATATAATGGAGAAGCAAGAAAAGAAATTTCTAAAAATGTTTTCTTAGATAATTTAATGATGACAAAAAATAACTTCAATGTTGGCATAGATATAGGAACCCATACTATAAAAGTTGTAGTCACGGGTATTAACAAGGACAATGGCTCCCCTTGCGTATTGGCTACAGGCACATCTGAAACAGTGGGTATGAGATTAGGATATATTGTCAATATTGACCTAGTAGCAGAAAGCTTAAAGAAAGCGATCAAACTTGCAGAAGCAACTCTAGGCTCTAAAATCCGTAAAGCTTGTGTATCTATAGGAGGTATTAGCCTAGGCTCTATGATCTCTACAGGATCAGTTATTATCTCTCGGGCAGATCAAGAAATTACAGAACTTGATGTCTCGAAAGTTTTAGCAATAAGTGAAGAGAATTTGGATATTATTAATAAAAAAATCATACACATTATCCCCATCGCTTATAAACTAGATGGTAAAGATATCCATGGTCGCCCACAAGGCATGCATGGAATAAAGCTTGAAGTGAAAACCCTCTTTATTACTTGTCTCAAGCAAAACTTAGACGACCTGATAACCGTATTGGGCCTTGCCAATATTGAAGTAAGTGATGTCTTGGCTTCACCTGTAGCTCTATCGACAATACTACTTAACTCCAGACAAAAAACTGCCGGATGTGCCCTTGTAGATATCGGAGCCGAAACCGTATCTCTTTCTGTCTTTGAGAACAACTTACTTATTTCTTTGCAGGTGTTTTCTATTGGAAGTATGGATATTACCAAAGATGTAGCTTTAGGTTTTAAAATAGCGCTAGAAGAAGCTGAAAGTGTAAAACTAGGTAGTGTAATAGGAGGAGATTTTCCTAAGAAAAAAGTTGACGAAATTATAGAAGCAAGACTTGGAGATATTTTTGAACTTGTAGACAATCATCTAAAAAGAATACGTAGGAGTGAACTTCTTCCTGCTGGAATAGTTATTACAGGAGGAGGTGCTCATATAACCAAAATAGAAGAAATAGCAAAGAAACAATTAAACCTTCCAGCCAAAGTAGGGCCCGTAGATACGACAATCAATAACAAATTTAAAATAAAAGATGCATCTTGGTATGTTGCGTATGGACTTGCATTAAATTCTTCTTCAGAAGGAAATAATAACATGCAAAGTTCTATCGGAGATAACGTAAAGCAAGTTAAAGGATTTTTTAAATCTATTTTATCTCAACTTTTGCCATAATACACTTATATTATAACATATAATAAGTATAGCGTCAAATGTTTCCTTTTTATATATTTCTGGTATTATATATGAAGTCAAACTATTATTAATGATTATACAGCCTTGCCCGTCTATAAATGACGTGACTAGGATGATACACAATATTATGCCTAAAATAAATCCAGACATAGAATCATTTGCGAGAATTAAAGTTATCGGTATTGGTGGTTCAGGTAAAAATGCCTTAAACCATATGATAGCTTCAAAAGTAAAGGGTGTAGAATTCATCGTTATGAATACCGACACTCAAGATTTGCACAACTCCTTAGCTGAAAAGAAGGTCCATCTTGGTAAGAATTTAACTAAAGGTCTAGGTGCAGGTATGAATCCAGAAATTGGTCGCCGCGCTGCTGAAGAAACAAAAGCCGAAATTCAAGATGTTATAAAGGGAGCCGATATGGTCTTTATTGCTTGTGGAATGGGAGGAGGTACAGGTACAGGGGCTGCTCCTATTGTAGCTCAAGCTGCAAAAGAACAAGGGATCCTAACTGTTGCAGTCGTTACAAAGCCATTTTCATTTGAAGGAAATCAGCGTATGAAATTAGCTGAAGTAGGGCTTTCTGAACTTGAAGGTGAAGTAGACGCAATCTTAGTAATTCCAAACGACAGACTTATCGTCATCTCTGGTAAAGATGTCGGATTCAGACAAGCTTTTGCTTTGTGTGATGAGGTCCTTAAGCAAGCTGTTGAGGGTATTTCTGAACTCATTACTACTCCTGGTATGATCAATGTGGACTTTGCCGACATCAAGGCCGTCATGTCTGATGCAGGAAGCGCCCTCATGGGAGTCGGAATTGCCGCTGGTGAAGGCAGAGCTGAGAAAGCCGCTCTGCAAGCTATCAATTCCCCTCTTCTAGATCTTTCTATCTCTGGAGCTAAGGGAGTTCTCTTTGCAATTTCTGGAGGAGACGATCTAACTATCCATGAAATTCAAGAAGCTGCTAAAATTATAACTGAGTCTATTGATAAAGAAGCAAAGGTAATATTTGGAACTATTAGTGATGATAAGCTTAAGAAAGGCGAAATGAAAGTCACAGTTATCGCTACTGGATTCCCTACTGATATGCCAAAGCGTTCACTTTTCCAAATTCATCAAAAAGCCAATGAGCCTACAGTAAATTCTTCTAGTAAAGAAGAAGTTATCCAAGCTGTAAACAAAGAAATTGTAAAAGATTCATCTCAAGATTATATAAAGAAATCTGACAAAGTGGAGGATGATCTATTTATTGATGATACAGAAGATTGGAGCACTGTTCCTGCATTCTTAAGACGTAATAAGAAGTAGAAAAACGCGAAGTAGGATTATTAAAATTTTTATCCCAGCCTGCGCCCTTTAGGGTAAAGCGAGAAAAATTTAATAATCCTATGAAGCGTTTTTTATTGGGAAACAAACAAAAAAGTAATTTAATTTTCTTGCTCTTTACCCCAGAGGGGCCCTACGAGACAGCGAAAATTAAATTACTTTTTTGTTTGTTTTTATGTTAAAATAGCTACCATGTACGAATTAATTATATTAGGAGGAGGGCCGGCTGGCACAGCCGCAGCTGTATACTCTGCTCGCAAACAACTGAAAACTGCTATTATTACCAGTGAATTTGGAGGTCAATCTATAGTTTCAGAGCTTATTTATAACTGGATTGGTACTACAGAAATATCGGGAGCCGACTTGGCTTCAAACTTGAAGAAACATACTCTTTACTACAAAGGGCCTTATTTAGATATTATAGAAGGGGAAAAGATAGTATCAGTTACAAAAGATAATAATGTGTTTACTATAAAATCTGAATCAGGTAAAGAATACACCACCAAGGCTCTTTTGGTGGCAACGGGTAGTGGTAGGCGTAAACTGGAAGCAGAAAATGCAGATAAATACGAACATAAAGGTATCACTTATTGTGCTTCTTGTGATGGACCTATGTTTGATGGGCAAGATGTACTTGTAATAGGTGGTGGTAATGCCGCTTTTGAATCAGCCGCTCAACTTCTCGCTTATTGTAAAAGTGTAACTCTAATACACAGAAGAGACGTTTTCAGAGCAGACGAAATTACTGTTAAAAAGCTTCTTGAAAATCCTAAATTCAAAACAATTATAAATGCTGAAATTACAAGAGTAGATGGAGATAAATTTGTAAGTTCACTCACATACAAAGATAAGACAACTGGAGAAGAACATACCTTGGAGTCTAACGGAATCTTTGTCGAAATCGGGCAAATACCAAATGTAGATTTTGTAAAAGATATTGTATCTATGGATGAAAGTGGCAAGATAATAGTAGATCCTATGTCCCAATCTACAACTACGACAGGTATTTGGGCTGCTGGTGATTGTACTAATGGACGCTACCATCAGAACAATATCGCCGTCGGCGACGCAGTCAAAGCACTAGAGGATATCTATATTTGGATACAGAAGAATAAGTAAAAAAGATAAAAAAGCAGAATAAAAATGTTCTCGAGCGAACCCTTTCGCAGGACGACGGTCCGAGAAGAGAAATTTTTCAGCAGAAAAATATTCGTGGTGAGTCCGAGAATTTTTTTATGGAGCTTTTTTATTTATTCTCTTTTGCTAAAATTTCTTCAAGAATTTCTAGTTCTTGTTTAGAATTTGGCTGGAAACCTTCCATTATATTTGACATGGTAACAGCCTCTACCCTCTTCCCATCTTTTTGAGCTAATTCAATTAAATCGGTAAGGTAATATTCAGTTTGAGTATTTTCATTTTTTAATTTACTTATATTTTCCCAAAGCCAACTAGCATCAAATGCATAGAAGGACGGATTGACTTCTTTTATTTGTCTTTCTTCGTCTGTAGCATCTTTGTATTCAACAATTTTAAGAACTTGGCCATTTTTATCTCGAATTATTCTACCAAAATTATTAAGCCCAGCTCTCCAATCTTCAAAATCTGGTAAAATTATAGTCCCAATAGCAACGACGGCCTTCTTTTCTTTTACAGTCTGAACCAAACTTTCTATTGTTTCTTTAGAAACTAAAGGCTGGTCAGAGTATAAAACTACAACTATTTTATGGTCTGGATGAACCTTCTCTTTAGCTGACAAGACTGCGTGACCAGTACCAAGTTGCTCAGTTTGGTGTGCATAAATACGCTTATCGCCCAAAACCTCAAATATTCTTTCCTTCTTATACCCAACTACAATAACCGGATCAATAGGAAGATCAATCAATGACAATGTATCAAATATCCTTTCTAGAAATGATTTACCTTGGAGTATTGAGAGAGCTTTCGGTTCATCGGACTCCATCCTCTTCCCTTTCCCCGCTGCTAAAATTATGATTTGTGTATTTTGCATGTGCACGATACAGGATTCGAACCTGTGACATCGTCAACGTCAATGACGCGCTCTACCAACTGAGCTAACCGTGCTTGTGCGGAAGTGGTGAGATTCGAACTCACGAAGAGTTTTACCCCTTGCCGCTTTTCGAAAGCGGTGCATTCAACCTCTCTGCCACACTTCCTTTCATTACCAACCCTCCAAATGAACTTTCTTGAGTATACAAGATTTATTTACTATTTTCAATACTTACTTACCAAATGACACAAACTCTGCCATAGCAGAGTTTGTGTCATTATTAATTCCTAATTCTTAATTTTTAATTCTTAATCAAACTCTCCCCTGTCATCTCTTTTGGTTTTTCTATCCCGTACAATTCTAGGATTGTTGGGGTTATGTCGGCAAGTGTTCCTTCACTCTTTAATTTTTTATTTTCATCCGTCAAGATAAATGGCACAAGATCACTAGTATGCGAAGTATGTCTCAATCCAGTTATAGGATCGATGTTCACTTCAGCATTTCCATGATCAGCAGTTACTAAAGCAATACCACCCCCCAATTTTAAAGCTTCTAAAATTCTTCCTAATTCTCTATCAACCTCTTCCACAGCAATTATAATGGCTGGCACCTCTGAGGTATGGCCCACCATGTCCGCATTGGCAAAATTCACAAATATGAAATCTGTACCCTTTTCTATTTGTTCGATCGCTTTATCCGCAACTCCTCCTGCTGACATTTTCGGAGCTAAATCATAAGTCAGAACACCTTGAGGACTCGGTACTAGAATTTGCTCTTCTCCTTTATAAGGTACTTCCTCTCCGCAGTTTAAGAAATAAGTTGCATGAGCAAATTTCTCTGTCTCAGCGATATGGGCTTGGGTCATACCATTTTCACTAATTGTTTTACCTAGAGTTTCATTTATCTTTGTTGCTGGAAATGCAACTGAGCATGTATATTCTTTTTTATATTCGGTCATTGTCACAAGGCAAACATTCTCATCTTTGTACTTTTCCATTATTCTCTCAGTAATCATTCTCATACGATCAGCTCTAAAGTTAAAAAGGAAGAAGCCATCGTTCTTGTTTACAGAGTAACTTTTACCTTCTTTATTCACGCAAACGAAAGGCTCTAAGTGCTCATCCATCTTTCCTTCTTTATATAAATTCTCCACATACAAATGTGGCTCAATATTACATTCTGTCCCCTTACCATCAAATATAACTTCCTCAGCCTTAGCTAGCCGTTCCCATCTTTGATCTCGATCCATTGCATAAAGACGTCCAGACACAGAAGCTATCTCTCCTACTCCAAGTTTTTCTATATAATCTTCTAGCTCTTTTATATAGCTAGCTCCAGCTTGAGGTGGAGTATCTCGGCCATCTGTGATGGCATGAATAGCAATCTTTTTTATTCCAGCATTTTTAGCAATTTCCAAGAATCCAAATAAATGCGACATATGACTATGAATACCACCTGGAGATACGAGTCCAGCGATGTGAAGAGTTGAGTCATACTTATTCACATGAGCAAAGAGTTCAACGAAAGCAGGATTGTCCTTAAACTCACCAGATGATATAGACTTACTGATTCTAACTATATCCTGATATAGAATTCTACCAGCTCCTATCGTCATATGCCCCAGCTCACTATTGCCCATTTGTCCGTCAGGTAGCCCAAATTTGACTCCAGAAGCCTCTAGTAAAGTGTGAGGGTACTTACTCCATATGCCATCAAAATTAGGCTTATGAGCCTGTGCAATAGCATTATCTTTCGCCTCTTTTCGATATCCCCAGCCATCTAGTACAATTAAAGCAATTTGTTTTTTGTGCATAATTGGATTATATCATATCTTAATAATTTCAGTATTTAGCTTTTGAATATTAGATTTTTTTATTGACCGAAATCCTATGAAGGCCGCGATAATTGCTGCAATTCCACCAACAATAATACTCGCTCTAGCTCCTGCATATTGGCCTATTAGTCCAATTATTGGTCCTCCGATAAATGTTGAGCCTAGAAATGCCATACTCCAGAGAGCCATAACTTGACTTCTCATCTCATTTGAACTTTCTGACTGCAAAGTACTATTACCCCAAGAGATAAAGTTTACAGAAAACACTCCAACTATAAATAAAAGTATCGTTGTAATAAATTTAGAAGGAATTATACCAACTAATGTAAAAGTTAATCCAAACATCAAGGCAGTAAAAACAAGTAGCTTCTGCGTAGCTTTCTTTACAAAGATAGCACTCAAAAGTCCACCCAAAATGGAACCAAGGCCTATAGCAGAAATAAATGTGGCATAAAGAGCAGCCGTCCCATTATAAGTGGATTGCGCAAGTAATGGCATACTAATAGCAAATTCATAAGTTAATGTTCCTATAATTGCCATCATTATTAAAGTATTTGAAAGTGGCTTAGATGTTCTAACATAACGAATACCGTCAAGTATTTTCATTTTATTTTTTTTAACACTCACGCTTTGATGAAGTTCTCCGGAACGCATCAAAAATAATACAACAATAACAGCCAAGAAAGATATCCCGTTTAAAATAAAACACATACCAATACCTGCGCTTACAATTACAATTCCACCAATTACTGGACCTATGGCACGAGCGATATTAACTACTAGAATGGAGAGAGTCACAGCATTTGTAATACGATCTTTCCCAACCATCTCAGAAATGAAACTTTGTCTCGTTGGATTATCAATCGATGTAACTATCCCGAGCATTAGAGCAAAAATATAAATCATCCAGATTTCAATTTTTCCAGTAACAACCATTAACCCTAAGGCTATGGCCAACATAGCAAACATTCCTTGAGTAAAAATAATAATTTTTCTTTTATTAAATTTATCAGCCATCATTCCACCCCATGGTGACAAAACTAAGATTGGCAAAAATTGTAAAGCGGAAACAAGGCCAAGCTGAAAACCTGAATGAGTTAGAGACAAAACAAGCCAACCTTGAGCAAGAACCTGCATCCATGTACCTGACAAAGAAATGGCCTGACCAATCATATACAATCTAAAATTTCTCACCCCAAGAGATGAAAAAGTCTGCTTAAAAAAATTTTTAAATGATTTTCTGTTTTTATCTGATTTTATGTCCATTTAATTCATTGTTTAAATGCTCCGTAATATTGTTTATTTCACAATTATACAGATATTTTGATGAATTAGCCATAATCGGTATTATTTTCCGATTTGTGTTTTTGAGAAAAAATGTTATACTATTTGAGTTAATTTTAGGCTTTCTTAATTACTAATTCTTAATTATTAATTCCTAATTATTTACGGCCTTATCGTCTAACGGTTAGGACATCGGCTTTTCAAGCCGGTAATCCGGGTTCGATTCCCGGTAGGGTCACACCATAAAAATAAGCACTTGTCAAGAGTGTAATTTTTAGGTGTGACCCTAAGCAAAGTATCTGCATACTTTGCGTCCGGAAATCGAAGCCCAATTCGTTTTTCGATATTAATCGAAACGAATTGGGATACTGGTTCTGTAAGAACCGATAAGTGTAATCACGTTCCCGGCATCGTGGTATTATAGCAAGGACAGTCCTTGCTATCTCTATAATTAATATCTAGACTTTTAGAAAAATTGTTATATACTTATAAATATATGGTGGAATCAATACTTACAAAATTATTAGGTGAAATATCAGCAACTCAAAACTATAAAACATCAGTAGATAGATTTAAAATAATTTTACCTGAAATTGAAAAGATTCTAAATCAACGAGTATTATTTTATTTTGCATCAGAAGTAGGAATAGATAATAATTCTATGATAAATGATGAAGATGCTTTTATTATTGAAAATCTTCTATCTGTTCCAAGTACAAAAAAGGGACTAGTTTTAATATTACATAGTAATGGTGGTTATTCAACATCAGCGGAAAGAATTATCGATGTTTGCAAAAACTATTGCAAAGAAAAAAAAAGATGGCAGTGAATTTATTGTAATAATACCTAAACGTGCCAAAAGTGCTGCCACAATACTTTCTCTTGGATCAGATAAGATTTATTTACGAAACACAGCTGAACTCGGACCTGTTGACCCACAACTTTCAGTCACAGACACAAATGGTAGTACTCAATTTACACCTGCGTATTTACAGGTTGACGCTATTGAAAATCTTCTAAATTCTACTGCATTATTTTCTAAATCAAATTTTGATTCTCTTTTTAGTAAGAAAAAATCATTTGGAAACCTTGAAACTGATATTAAAATAAAATTCTTTGACCAATGTAATTATCCCGTCTATATTAATGCAAAAAATGAACTTGGTCTATCTGATAGTATTATAGAAAAAATTACAAAAGATAAAATTGAATCAAATTCAAATATTTTAAAAGAAGATTTTAATATATTCAAAGACCCACATTTAACTAAATCTCACGGTAGATTAATTAATTTAAATGATTTAAAAGATAATTCTTTGTATAAAGAAAAAATAATAAATAATTTACACAATTTATGTGAAGATGAAAGCCAGTATAAATCCCTAGACACACTCTTGTTTGAATTATATGTTAGAAAACGTCAATTACTTAATGATTCAGGAAATGAAATTGTTAAAAATATAGAAACTATAGATGAGTTTTTTACTAACTCCGGAAAGAAACTAGGACAATAAACCAATTAAAAAGCCATTGAATTTGAGGTATTAAATTTTATTTCCTTCTGTTTTTTAATTTCTTTTTTTGTATCCTTATTACTATTAAGTTGTTTTTGAAGATTAGAGGGAATTGATATTTTTATTTCACGCCAATTAGAAATAATACTATTGCCATTTATTTTGACATCTTTATTTTGAAATTCTTCTTTTTTTGTTTTTAAATATATCATAATTATATATAAATTAATGTAACTATTCCACTTTAATATTATTTAACTTTGTTGAATTTAATTCATTTATTTTAGCCCAGTTTTTTATAATATTACATATATTATATAATACCAAACTTACTTTAAAAATCAAAGAAATACTACAAAAAGCAATAAATACTCGGTATAACAAAATATTTAATTCCCCCTACCTCCTACAATCCGATTCCAATTCCAACCCCCCTAAGGTCACAGATTTTTAAGTCTTATTTATTTATACCTTTAGCCTCTCCAAAAGATGGGAATCTATGTGTGTCATAATCCTTCCTTATCTTTCGTAAATGTAATTCAATCGCCTTATGATAAGTAAAACTTTTATCGAGAAGCAATTTTGCACCTTTGACGATTTCTGGAATTTTCTTTTCAACAAGATTATCTGCAACACAAGCCACTCTTTTACCCTCTCTCAAGAGCCTATCACATTCTTTGGTTCTATCATCGAGAGAGGGGTATGAGTTACACCTAGGAAGAACCGAATAAAATGGCACATCATTCAGGAAATACAATGGCCAACGACAGGTAGCAATTTCTAACCATGGCGTATCGACAACAAAAGCAAGGAATGCAAAACCTGTATGAGGGGAAAGAAATATATCACATTTTTTTATCAATGATATCTGATTCCATAGACCAATATTGTATGCAGACTCTGCGTTTTTAAGATGCTTAATCAAATAGTTTACGTCATCCAAAGTAAAATCTTTTGTAAAAGTTCTATGGTGATCACTTTTGATAATACCCGTGAAGTAAATTTTAAGATTTGGTATTGCCTGTTCTAATGCCAAACATATTTTAAGCCACATTTCAATAGAAGGACTCTGCCTTAATCCTTTAGCTCCTCCAAGCATGATAGCAATCATAGGGCCACGATGCTTAAACTTCTTCACAAATGCTTTTGCTTTTGTCGGAACAGGAAGAGTAATTTTTGGATTATGTACGACAGGTAGAATACTGCTATTCTTGGCAACAAATATTTTTTGTAACACTTCTTGAGTTCTTGCTAACTCTACCCTGTCGTTTCCTTTTACCAGTCGACTCACTCTATTATCGGTACTAATATAATCCCAATTTTTGGAGATCTTTTGAAGACACTTGGCTTTTTCGCCATCCTTGAAAACTTCATCCGTTGAAATGGAATATGTCTTCTTGATCCATGGGCATGCATCTGCAAGTTCTGTTGGAGTATTAGCATTGAGCAATAGATACACATCAAGATTTTTATTGGCAAGCGAATAACCCTTGGCAATTTTCAAGGCTTCAACTGCGTGCCCGACAGGAGGATAATACACCCAGTTAAGTAGTAATTTTTTCTTCATAAGACAATTATACCAAAACCTGAGTTAAATGTCTTAAATCCCCTTATATTCCCTACAATCCGATTCAAATTTTATGACCTAAAGATATATTTAAATTTTGGAACATTTGCTATAATAAACTTATGAATAAAAAATTTATTGTAGCAATGATTAAAGTTGTTACTCT
>LBPS01000013.1 GCA_000990325.1 Candidatus Nomurabacteria bacterium GW2011_GWE2_34_25 | reverse complement strand
TGTCAACTGTATATACAGACCCCTCATTCGGAGTTCTTCCCATTGTTGCATTCTCGTTATTTACTGAAACTACATTTAAATAAGATAAGGTAGATACCGTATTCGTTGATTCCCAGATATTGTTACCTAAGTTAGTCCAGGAAGTAACATCTGTAAATCCAGTAATAATAGGTTTCTCTCCACTACCATAGGAAGAGAAAGTAATAGGGTTACCAGCTGTTCCTGATTGGGATACAGTAATAGATCCATAGAAAGTGTCTCCTTTCTTAAAGAGTATAGAGTCTCCGGGGGAGAAGGTTTTAGTATTTAGTTTAGTTAAGGTCTTAATAGGACAAGCAGTTACTCCTGTAGTATAAGCTACTTGTGATAATCCTGTACATGTATCATTACCATCTGTACTAGATACATAGTAAGTACTAGCAGAAGCGTAAGAGAAGGAGAAGAGAAAAAGAGAAAAAGAGATTAAGGATAGTTTAAAGAAGAAAGAGGGTTTTCTGTTAAGAATAGTCATGTATGTATTTTAACATTTAGATAGAGGTGTAACAATCTATTTGTATTTTTTAAATAGAAATCCCTGTAATTAAATGAAAAGCTATGAAAATTATAGGAGCCACTTTACTCCAAAGCACAAGGATGAAAAAGAGAAGTAGAAACATTCCCCACTTTTCTAGAAAGTTCTCTATATACCTATATTTAACAGGTAAAAATGAAAACAAAATTTTTGAACCATCAAGAGGTGGAATAGGTATTAGGTTAAACAGTGCAAGTACTAAGTTTAATAAAACAATAATAGATGCGATTTTATAAAATGCTCCAAGAAAAGCAACACCTATAAATAAAGGGGCAAACCTCATAAGTAATCCAAAGACAATAGCGAGTATAAGGTTCGCAACTATTCCTGCAACTGATACAAGAAAGGTTCCTTTCCTCTCATCACGAAGATTTGCGGGGTTATAAGGTACAGGCTTTGCCCAACCGATGACAAAGCCAGCATTCATAAAGACAAGAAGTAAAGGAAGGATAACAGAGCCAAAAGGATCAAGGTGTTTGATAGGATTTAAAGTAAGACGTCCACTATTGCGAGCTGTATTGTCACCAAGAAGATAGGCTGTGTATCCATGAGCTACTTCATGAACCACTACAGACATTATAAGTACTACTATATAAAATATTCCATCTATGGCTTGCATCCCGTTAGAGATAGGAAGCGCCTAATCTATTTTTAAGATAACGCTTGCCCATTCCCGATTTTAAATATAATTCTCTCGACATTGCTTTTTCTTTTTCTAAACATGCTTCATAATAAACAACAACGAATGGGCCTCTACCTTTTGTATAGATAGACCTACCACTATTATGATATGAAAGGCGCTTCCGTAGATCATTTGTAAATCCAGTGTAAAATTTACCATCCTTCTTACTTTTTAATACATAAGTGTAGTAATACATAATTATCTCTAACGGGATTGCATTTCCATAGTTTATATGATAGCATAGGACTCACATATGGCAAAAGTTTGTGATATAACAAAAAAGGGCTCAAAAATGGCAGGAGGCTACTCCAACGTTGTTCGTGCCACCAAATTCAACCCTACAGGTATGGTTCGTAAATACACAAACCTTCAGAAGAAGCGTGTATACGTTCCTGAACTTAAAAAGTACTTCCCCCTTACTATCTCCACAAAAGCTATTAAAACTATCAATAAAAATGGTGCCTACGCAGTTCTAAAAAAAGCCGGAATCATCAAATAAAAATCTCGACATTGTCGAGATTTTTATTTTGCATTCAAAAAACTAATAGAAGCAAAATAGTCTTTGAGAAGGGGCCGGCGGAGAGCGACGGCTCGAGCAATGAGCAAATTTTCAGCAGAAAATTATGCGGACCCTTCGAGAAGAGCTATTTTGCGTATATTAGTTTCATTCCATCACTCTTAAAAATTATATTCCCCACATCAGAAGTACTCAAATACGGAATCTGTAAAAATGAAAGCCTATCAAGAATTTCTTTATGTGGATGCCCATATTTATTATTTTTATCGACAGAGATAATCGCAACTTCAGGGCTTACCTTTTCAAGCCAAGGAATACCCGAAGAAGTTCGGGATCCATGGTGTCCAAGTTTTAAAACATCAGAGTCTAAAATAGCGTCACTTTCATTCCAGCCTATTAAATTCTCTGTATAAGTTGTAGCATCTCCCGTCAGCATGAAAGTACTTTCTCCATACGTAAGCTTCCCTACTATTGAGCCATCATTACTTTCAAAACTTGATACATCCCTATCAGGGAAAATAATATCAAAATAAATATTTCTTTTTTTATCTAGCATAATTTGCATGCCTCTTTTAGCAATTACTTTATTTATTTTTTTCTTTATGATTTTTTCTTCTAAGCTTGTATAAATTTTAGAATCCCCTTCTGCTCCATTTTCAATAATGTTTTTAATTTTATAATTATCTAACAAAAGTGGAAATCCTCCTATATGATCCATGTCAGCATGAGTGGCAAGTATTATATCTATAGATCGATCTGCAAAAGGCATAACTTGAGAAAGTCTCGACAGAAGACTTGCATCTGGTCCTCCGTCGATAAGCATCTGCTTTCCATTTGGAGCTTCTATGTATATAGCGTCTCCTTGCCCCACATCCAAAAATACAACTTTCAGATAATCATTCTGACGATTACTCTTAAAAATAAAAAACCATATACCAATAGTGCAAATAAGTAGAATTATGAGGAGTAAATATGGTAGATTTTTTCTATTTAGTTCCATCCCAGTTAGATATTATGAATAATTATGGCCTGTTTGATAAATAGAGATATCTAACGGGACACGTGTTATACTTTATATATTAACATTAAATATTTATAAAAACATTATGGATCCCGTTAGAGACCGCGGTCACAGTTTCTAACAAAAATAAAATAAATTAATAAATAATATAAAGACTAGTCGTTGTTATCAAGATTATATATACCGACCGCGACCTGTCTCTAAGCGGGATGGAAACATTCACAACAAAAACATTTAATATACCAAAATTGGTTGGTATCAGTGAAAAAACAATTGAAGAGCATCGAAAGCTTTATAAGGGTTACGTGACAAACACAAATACAATATTTAATAAATTATATGAATTAAAAAATGATCCAGAGAAAAACGCTTTTATATTAGGAGAGCTACAACGTCGCCTCGGTTTTGAATTCGGTGGCATGCGCAATCATGAATACTACTTCTCTTCTCTTTCTGATGGAAGTAAAGAAATAAATAAAGAAGGATCTTTATATAAATCATTAGAAAAAGAATGGGGTTCTTTTGAAAATTTCTTAAATCATTTTAAATTTGTCGCATTAACCCGTGGTATTGGTTGGGCTATGCTTTATTATGACAAATCAAGCGACAAGTTAATTATCTCTTGGGTAGACGAGCAACACCTAGGCCACCTAGCTGGAACTTCTATAGTACTTGCTCTTGATATGTGGGAACACTCTTACTATCTGGACTATACTCCAGCAGAAAAGAAAAAGTACATCGAGAGTTTTTTTGCAAATTTAAATTGGAGTATAATTGAACAAAATTTCAAAAATGCTTCATAGCTACTATAAATAAAATACATCACTGTGAGCGATCGCTCACAGTGATGTATTTTATTAAAATTTTTAATTCATAATTATTAATTATCTTTATGCACCCACCAAAGTAAAAAGCCATAGATGACGATAGTAAGGACAAGTGGGAAAGATTGAATAGATACCGAAGAAAATGACAATGAGCCAAAGAAGTGAATTACCGAAAGCATATATAGAAGTATCAAGTATGTTATATACCCGAAGGCTACAGCAAGTACCGGAGTGATGAATCCTGAAATTCCAGTAATAAATATAAAGAGCATCGCTATGGGAATCAGAAGAAGTATTAGAAAGTTTGCCGGCAAAGATACAAGGGAAAAGACTCCAGTCAGATGAAGAAGTATCGGAAGTACTGCTATAGTCGCTGCAACTGTCGATGCCACCATTTCTCTAAATCCAAAACGAAGTGGTAGAAACCTAAACCATTTTAGTGTTTTTGGAGTTATGAAAAGTACTCCCCATGTAGCAATGAAAGATAGTTGGAAAGACATATCAACTATTACTCTTGGGTCATAAGCTATCATGACAAATCCTGCTATTACCAAAGCTCTACCTGCCAAATATTTTCTGCCTGTCATTCTACCTAAAAGCATTATAGTCGCCATTATTCCTGCTCGTATTGCTGTCGCACTTGCTCCAGTCATAATTATAAAAAGTAATATCACAACAACTCCTAATATAATTGCTATCGTTTGTGAAAGAATTAAACTAAAAGCTTTCATTACGTTTTCAGCAACTATAGATACGTTGTACCCCGAAAGAGCAATAATGTGTACCGTTCCTGTATCTATAAATTCTTGCTTAGTATCTTCATCAAATCCTCCCCTAGCCCCAAGGATCAATCCATTGGCCAAGTCACTCTCAGGTGAGGGTATTACATTATTTATATTTCGCATGAAAGATGCACGAATTTTATAAAGTAAACTTTTTAATTTACTTCCATTTTCTCTCGTTATTATTTTT
The DNA here is from genome assembly GCA_000990325.1 of Candidatus Nomurabacteria bacterium GW2011_GWE2_34_25. Classification (GTDB taxonomy): domain Bacteria; phylum Patescibacteriota; class Minisyncoccia; order Phycocordibacterales; family UBA9973; genus UBA8515. The sequence goes on along the minus strand of LBPS01000013.1, from coordinate 36,883 downwards.
ATTTCAGCATTCTTAATTAAATAATAAATATCTTTATTGGCTAGATATCTTTTGTAATTAAATTCTTTCCCAGTATTTGTCGTAAAATTCTCTGGCTCTTCTAGTACTCCCCTCACCTCTATCTCATCTCCATAGTTTACTTCTACCTCTCTCCCTACAAAAACTAAAATATTTACATCTTTATCTTTTAATTTTACATTTAAATGCTTAGTTTTCAAGCGTATATCAGGATCCTCGCTAACAATACCAATGAGAGAAACGTCCTGCCCGACCACATCATTATAATCAGGACCCTTAGGTATAAAAAAGAAAAACCGAACAACAGCAACTATTATTAAAATAAAAATTATTATAACTTCTTTTTTAGACATATTACAAAAAAAATATCTAAATTAATAAAACACGTAATAAAAATGTTCTCGAGCGAACCCTTACGGAGGGCGACGGCCCGAGTACGAGCAAAAAATTCAGCAGAATTTTATTGTGTGGTGAGTCCGAGAATTTTTTTATGGAGTGTTTTATTTTATTTTTGTCTCGACGCATAACTTGTCGCTATCTCATCTGCTTTGTCATTGTAAACATGCCCCGAGTGTCCCTTTACTTTCTGCCAATTTATTTTGCCTTTAAATTCTCGAACATAGCCAATTAACTCTTTCCATAGTTCTTGATTCATTACCGGCTTTTTGTTGGCGGTCTTCCATCCATTCTTTTCCCAACCATGTATCCAAGTAGTTACCCCTCCTAAAACATATGCTGAGTCTGCATGAATAGTCACCTCACTTTGTACTAGGTCTTGCCTAGTGCAAATATATTTGAGTGCTTCTATGACAGCCTGAAGTTCCATGCGGTTATTCGTCGTATTTTTCTCTCCTCCGCCTAGTTCTATTACTTTTAACTTTTCACTTTCAACTTTTAACTCGTTGTTATTTTGATTTGAAATCAAAATAACAACTCCCCACCCTCCAGGCCCTGGATTCCCCAACGATGAACCATCTGTATATATTTCCAAAGTTTTATTCATAAAAATATTTTAACATATTATATCTACAATTCGGAGTCTTAATTCCGTCCTACCCCCAAAAGTGCTTTTCTCAAAAGTCGCAACCAAGTCTATTCTCTCCCCTACATTAAGGATATTATTATAACTCTCTCTTGTTTTGAAGAAGGCTATCGCTTTGACTATCTTCCCTTTACTATTTAAGTAACTTAATTCTAAATGATTCTTCTCTTTACCAAATTCTTTTATACCATATATAGGCAATTCTTTAAATAAAAATTTAGGCTTAGGATTCCCCTCTCCGTAAGGAGCAAGCTTTTCGATAACATTGTAGTTGCCACTTGTTATATCATCAATACTTATAATTGCTTCTGCTCCTTCTATACTCTCATTTATCCCGCCTCCTCGGCGGGTCGCCGATAAGGCGACTTCTATCTCTTCCTCCTCTCCATACACATTTAGAATTCTTTCTTCTAGAAAATGTATTTCTGTTTGTGCCACCGAGAACCCCCCAGCCCCCGCATGTCCTCCAAAACCAAGTAAACTATTCTCAGGAAGAGCCGTCATTATTTCTACCAAGTTAGCACCACCCCACGAACGACAAGATCCTTTAAGATCATCACTACCATCCGTTCCCCAAACGAAAGCTGGCCTTTTGTATTCTTCGGCAATTTTTGAAGCTATGATTCCCAAGACCCCCACTCTCCAAGTAGGGTTCCCTATCACTATCACCTTCTTGTCCTCTCTTTTACCTAAAACTTTTTTTACTTCCTTCATCATATGAGCGACAATAATTTTCCTTTCATCATTTATTTTTGCCAAGTTATCAGCCGAGGCTTTCGCTATTACTGCATCAGTTGCAGAAAGCATTTCAAATGCCATCATCGGATCTGCCATTCTAGACGCCGCATTAATACGAGGAGCCAAGGTGAAAGTAACATCCTCTTCAGAAAGTTTGGTGATATCTACTCCAGCTTTTTTGAAGATTTCAACAAGTCCCAAACGTCTCCCTTTCTGCAAAACTTTTAAACCATAAGTGGCTAGGACTCTATTCTCATCTAGAAGTGGCACTTGATCAGCAAGTGTTGCTATACCTGCCATATCGAGCAACCATTTCTCCCAGCCTTTATTTATTTTCCAATATTCTCCATATTTTATTATAAGAGCTTGGATAAGTTTAAAGGCTATTCCTGCTCCGCAAAGCATTGTATCTGGATATGTACACCCATCTTGTTTAGGATTCAAAATCGCATAAGCACGAGGAACTTGTGCGTGAGGTAAGTGATGGTCTGTGATTATCACATCTATTCCTCCAGCTGTTGCTTCTACTACTTCGTCCACAGCTGTGATTCCTAAATCAAAAGTTATGAGGAGGTCCACTTCTTCATTTATAAAATTCTTTATAGCATCCATATGAAGACCATAGCCTTCATCATGCCTATCAGGAATATAAATAGTAAAGTTGGTATAACCAATTTTTGTGAAGAAATCATGCATTATGACAGAAGCTGGAATACCATCGCAATCATAGTCACTATATATCACTATTTTTTCTTTCGCCTCTACAGCCTCAAATATCCTTACCACCGTCTTCTCCATATCTTTCATTAGATATGGATCGTAAATCCCCTCTTCGTACGAAGGGTTCAAAAATTTCTCCTTATCTTCTTCCTTTATCCCCCTATTTTTCAGCAGTAAATCTAAAAGTTCAATTTCATTCGGCATAATAACGATTGTAACATAAAAAGTTTATTTCAATGCTTTTATCCCCGGTAGAGTGCCTTTGGCTAGGAAGTCGAGAGTGGCGCCACCGCCAGTTGAGACGAAGCCGAGCTTATCACCTAGTTTTAGTTTTGTAATGAGGGCCACAGTGTCCCCTCCTCCGACAATACTGACAGCTTTACTCTTGGAAAGAATTTTAAGAATATTTTCTGTCGCACTTCCAAAGCCACTTTCATATATCCCAAGCGGTCCATTCCAAAGCACAAACTGTGCTTTCTCTATAAGACCCTTTATCACCTCAACTGAATCTTTGCCAATATCGACAATGCATTCATCGTGCGTTACATCACTTGGCTTAACATTGCGACTTAGGCTTCCTTTGGTAACTACAACATCAGTCGGTATAACTAAATTTTTATTCTTAAAAAAAGATTTTACTTGAACCATACCATCACTCACTAAAGATGTTCCTACTTCATAACCCTTACCTTTAAAGAAATCGTTGGCGATAGCTCCTCCGATAAATACATGATCCGCATCACGAAGAAATTTTTTAATCAAAGGAATCTTAGTTTCAAATTTAGCACCACCCAAAATAAACAAAAAAGGTTTTTTGGGATTAAAAGCTTTCGACAAATTATTTATCTCATCTATAAGTTGAAGCCCTGCATAACTTGGTAAATATTTTGTAATACCAACGATAGAAGCGTGGACTCGATGCGATACAGAGAAAGCATCATTCACATATATATCTCCAAAACGGGAAAGACCTCTAGCAAAAGATGGGGAGTTCGTCTTCTCTCCTATTTCTCTACGTAAATTTTCAAAAAGTGCAACATCTCCATTCTTAAGAGTCCCTGTAATTTTTTTAGTCTCATCTGAAAAGATAGATGACTCGATGAATTTAATGTTTGGAAGATACTTTTTGAGCCTTATAGCAACAGGCTTTAAGCTCTTCTCTCCACCTTCACCAATATGTGCAACTAGTATTACTATAGCTCCCTTTTTCTGTAAATATTCTACTGTCGGAAGTATAGACTTAATACGAAAATCATCTAGAATCTTTCCATCTTTATCTTGTGGAACATTGAAGTCTACGCGGACAATTACATGTTTCCCTTTCAAATTTTCTATGTCTTTTATTGATTTCATCCCGTTAGAAGCAGGTCGCGGTCTATTTTTAATAGAACCTACATTGCTTGATTAAATTAAATAATTATTTTTATACTAATCCACAAATAGAAACTGCGACCGCGGCTTCTAACGGGATTCATTCATCACCTTGCTAAATTAATAATCTGAATAAACTTTTTAGGAGTTAGGCTATCACGTCCAACAAGCAAGCCATCTGCCCCTCCTTCTTTTATAAAAGACTCTGCATTTAAAGGATTGACTGATCCTCCATATAGAATTCTTACTCCACTAGCAGTTTTAATATCGTATAAATCGGAAAGTATCTTTTTTATAAAAATTCTTATTTCAGTAAATTCAGCTGGAGTAGCAACTCTGGTAGCATTACTCCCTATCGCCCAGATAGGTTCATAAGCAATGATGATATTCTTCGCTTGGGATTTCGTCACAGCTAAAAGACCTTCCGTTATTTGTTGTTTAATAAAAGATAAATAGAATCCATTGGCATCTTTCTCACTCTCACCAATACAAAAAATCGGACACATTTTTGATTTAATTACAGCTAAAATTTTCTTATTTACTTGATCATTCGTATCCCCAAGTGATCTTCTTTCAGAATGTCCTACTAAAACATATTCGACTCCAAAATCCTTAAGCATTGAAGCTGACACTTCTCCTGTGTGTGATCCTTCTTTTTCATAAAAAACATCTTGGCTACCCAATTTTAATTTCTTACCTTTAATTTTGTCTTTAATAAAAAAGTAGGGAAATGGTGGACAAATGATAATCTCAGTATTTTTTATATTTTTTACAAATGTTGAGATATCTTTAAAAATAGCCTCCGCTTCAGTCTTCTTTTGCGGATTCATTTTCCAATTGGCAATTATAAGTTTATTTACTGGCTTCATTACCCTATTTTACCACAAAATAGGCAAAAAGCCTTATTCAACCTCTTGCCAGCTATTTACATTCCATGTTCCCGATGGACCACTTGAAAAGTTTGAATTTGTGAGTCCTTCGTCATAAGTTATGACAGCATTATTGCTTAGATTTATATAATAACCCGTTAGTGACTTTGCTGTTGCATTATTTGCTACATTTATTGTCCCATTTGATGCATATAAGACAACCGCACCGCCATTATTTGCTAATGTAACAGCTGACGTAGATGAAGAAGTACTGAGGGCCATTACATAACTACCTGAAGTCCCTGAACCTTGAAAAGTAGAATTATTACTTATAGAAATAGTACCATCAGTAACAATCAAACCCTCAGAGCTACCATAACCAGAAGCTAGCTTTATAATAGCATTATTACTGACAGTCAAGGAACCTTGAACCCAAATTGTTCCTGTTAGTGTTAAGGTTACACCATTGGATACCACCAAGTTGCCAGTAATTTTTTTAGGCCCTAGTGTGGCATTTGAAGAAAGGACATAATTACCATTATAAGTGCCACCCTCAGCAGCAGCATCTTTCCAGTCTAAAATATTTTGTTCTGATATTGGCATCGCTATCTGCACAGGGTCTGGTCGAGATGTATTACATGATTTATTGTTTCCACTACCAGTTTGACAATAAATAGTACCTGCAACATTTGAATTATTAATTGTATTTGCATATGCCCCATCATTTGAATTAGTTCCAATTGTTATCCCACTAATCAACCCCGTCAAACCACCCAGATAAACACTAAAATAACCGTCTGACCCTGATGGTGTGGTATTGCTCCATGTACCACCAAATCCACCTGTTTTACTAACCCCGTTTGGATATCCATTATTATTGGCTCCTATTTTATAATATTTAGTTGAAGAAGTAGTTACATCTAATATTAGCCAATATGTTGTACTAGATGAAAGCTGTATATGACTGGAAAAAGGAACGTCAATCCAACCGTAATTTGTTGAAATTGTTGAGGTAGATATAGTAGCGGATGTTAAAGTAGTACCACTTGGGCTTCCATTTAGATCAGACACAATACGTGCAGTGATATTTGAAGGAGTGCTAACCTTTTTTATATATAATTGAATTTTATTTAAAACTCCTGTATTTCCAACCATAAAGCTTTGTGCAAAATCTTGAGTACCATTTGTATTACCAAATGTTATATCTATTGGTGGAGTTCCACTACCATTTGACTGATCTGCTACCAGCGCAGAAGAGTTAGCAGAACTCGCACTCCCTGTAATAGTACCTGAACCAGTTATATTACCATTTGAATAAATACTTCCAACTACCCTTGAACCATTATTCATAACAAACCCCCCTGCGCCAGATTGAACACCGTAACTGAATGAAACCCCTACTCCAGTATCAATTACTAATTTAACTTTTCTCTGTAATGAATTCGTATCACCCAATGAAGTAATCTCCTTTTGACCATTAGAAATATCAGTAACGGTTGTTACGGCCTCTGAATCTCCCAACACCAGACTCTCTGTCCCATTAGTTTGTTTATTATTTCTCAATCTATAGAGAACATCTTCAACTCCCGATTCTGCCAAGAAATATGTCTGTTTTGATTTGAAACTATCTGATGCAATTTTAAATTCACGTACAGTTGGATTTACAACTCCCACTAAAATAGTCAGGCTTATAAAAATAAAAAATATAACGACTACCATCATTGCTGCACCTCCATTGTATTTATTTTTAATATTATTTTGCATTTGAATTTATTATTTTTTCTCTCTACCTTCTATTTACTACTTTCCACTAATTTTGATACCCTCCCCTTAATATAACAGTGTTGCAGAATTTTTCTATTCTTTCTGTTTTATCATTTATGTCTTCTACTTCTATTTCTATTTTTACTCCCTCGCTATTAGGTGTTGATATCCTAGTAAAAATTAACTTATTTAAGATGACATTGTCGGTCAACAAATTACCAATAGTTACACCGTTTTTAGAAATACGCAGACCGTTTCCACTCTTATCAAAAACTACATAACTAGTTCCATTTGTATCATTTAATCTTAAGATACTTGAGTTTGAATCAAAAGTACTATTAACTATATCAATATTTTTGGCTTGACGGATTTCACGAGATATTCTTTCCATAGAATTTGATCCTGCGTTTATTAAATCATGATTTGCCCTAATAGTAGAAAAGGTTGAAATAACAATTATAAAAGAATTTATAACTACTATTGAAATAGTCGTAAATAGAGCTAAGTAAATTATTATTTCTATAATACTAATCCCTTGTTTTAAACCCTTTTTTTTGTAAAAAGTTTTTTGTAAATCAATATATTTATGAAAATTTATTATTTTATAATCTATGATCATATTAATTAAAAATATCACTTATATAAAAAGATAGACTCTTAGAACTTGTAGATCCAGGTATTGGCCATGACACAGATATTGTTACCAATTTTGTACGAATATCGATAGTACCACCTGAAACTAAAATATCATCATCAACATCCCTCCCGACAGAAGAGATGTTGACTGTACGAATAAAGACCCCATCAATAGGATATGTGGGAATATGTCCAGATAGACTAGTGGTAGAAGTATCATCAAGTATCCAAGATTTAGTGGTTGTATTAAAAAATAAATAATACGGAGTATCAAGGCTCAATCCATCTATTGTTGCCCAATTGTTATCTCTTATGGATTTTACTGCTTCAGCTCCTTCTTCAAGTAATAAATTAACCTGTGACTTTTTTAAAGCCTGATAGGATAAAGTCAATCCTTTCTGTGCCGTCTGCATTAAAGCAAACATTGATACAGTAATGATAGAGCATGCGATGAGGATCTCTATAATAGTAAACCCCGACACCCACTTTCTCCTACTCTTGAAAGTAGGTGTGGGGGTAAGCCCGAGATTATTATTTTTTTTATAATTAGTAAGCATTTAATTAGAACTTATGACACCTGTTTTATTTATTGTAACCGTTTTTTGTTGAGTGGAATCAGAAACCAAACTTATAATGATTGTACCACCTATTGTATCACCTGTTAAACGTTCGAAGGTTACATCACTTCCACCACCAATATTTAAGCCACCTGATACAGGAATATTTACTGATGGATCAAAAGAAATTACTTCATTTGAAGAATCCAAAGAGTTATAAATCGTCCCAGTGAAAAGTGTTGCACTCCCTGTCTCAAAATGAACACTATAATTCATTGAATTAACCGAAGAAAGTGTTTTCTGTCTTGCTTTATTTAAAACAGAAACAATATCAATCGAGGTATTTTTTAAAGATTGTTCATTTCGAAAATCAGAAAGATTAACAAATATAATAGCAGAAATAATCCCAATGATAGCAATTACTATCAAAATTTCTATTATTGTTATACCTTTGTTTTTAAATATATACATATATTATTTTATACTATCCATAACCGAATACATCGGTTTAATCATCGCAACAGCAAAGAATCCTACAGCAGCTCCGATGAACACCATTAATACTGGCTCTATAATAGTTGATAAATTTTTCGTTTTGTCATCTACTTCATTTTCATAAAAGCTGGCTATATCCATAAGCATAGAAGATAATTTACCAGTCTCTTCTCCAACTTCAATCATTTCACCTACCATAATAGGATAAAGTTCCGGGTGTTTCTTAAAAGAAGCAGAGAGTGAAACTCCTTTCTCTATAGAAAGAACAGCATCATGTATTAATTTTTTATAATGAACATTTTGCAAAACTTCTTCTGTAATAGTTAAAGCTCTCGAAAGATCAACTCCCGATGAAATCAAGGAGGATAAAGTCCGAGTTGTCCTGGCTGTATTCATCTCTCTAATCAGAGTTCCAAGTAATGGAATTTTAAGTATAATGAGATCAAAATATTTTTGTGTTGATTTAAGTTTTGCAAAAGCTACAAAAGACCCAATGAATGCAGCCATGGCTGTAGCAAAAAGTAAAAAGTGGTCTTTAAGGGAATCGGATATAAATATTATAAATTGTGTTGAAGCAGGCAATTCCATTCCTACATCTTTAAATGTTGCAGTAAGTGTTGGTACCACATATATCATCATTAATATTCCAATGGCAAAAATAGCAAAAAGTATAACACTTGGATATATAAGTGCTCCCTTAATCTTTTTATTTAGATCATAAGTTTTCTTTAGTGTGATACCTATTTCAGAAAGAGTCCTAGGTAAGCCACCAGATTCTTCTCCTGAATGCACCATTGAAACAAATACCCCAGAAAAAACTTTCGGAAACTTTTTCATTCCAGAAGAAAGTGTGCCTCCTCCGTTAATGTCGTCAATTAAACTTTTTAAAACACCGTTGAAATATTTATTAGATGTCTGTTTTTCTAAAACTGAAAGTGCTCGCGTAAGAGCAAGACCAGCTGAAAGCATTCCACTAAGATTGTTAGTAAACATAATCTTTTCAGAGAGTGAAACTCCGGTAAATACATCAAAGTTTACAATATTTTTAATGCCTTTTTCATTAAATTCTTTGATTGAAAGAGGAACCCCACCCTGCTCTCTTATCTCTTTAGCTAAAGCAAACATATCAGGAGATTCTGCAATCCCTTCAATAATTTTCCCCTCTTTACTTTGTTCTTTATATTTAAATTTCATCCCGTTAGAAGCAGGTCGCGGTCGTTATATTTCTATAACTAACACAACTTACTATTTTTTATTTAAAATATTTATTATTAATTTACTTTTTTATCCCGTGACCGCGGCTTCTAACGGGATTCATTCCTTTTATTCAGAAACCACACGTAGTACTTCTTCGGTAGAAGTAACTCCCGATGCCACTAGGAAGATTCCGTCTTCAAGCATTGTCATCATTCCTTCTTTTTTGGCTGTTTTCTCCAAATCGTCTGTTGAGGAATTTTTTAAAATTAACTCTTTGATCGTTGAACTTACTTCTAGTACCTCATGAATCCCTACTCGTCCCTTATATCCATCAGGGGAATCTTTATTTGGTTTTGGTTTATAGAAAGGAATATCGGGCCACTTGGCATCTTCTTTTACTATTTTTTCTTTCTTTAAAGTTTCAAGAACAATATCTAGATTAACAACCTTCCCTAGAGCCTTTAATTCTACTTCACTCAAAAAGTATTTTTCTTTTTCTTCTGAGAGTTTACGAACCAAACGTTGAGCAATAACCGTCTTGACTGTTGAAACAATTAGAAAAGGTTCTACTCCCATATCTATCATACGAGGAATTGCTCCTGCAGCTGAATTGGTGTGAATTGTTGAAAGAACCAAATGCCCTGTCAAAGAAGCATTAACTGCCAAAGAAGCTGTTTCTCCATCACGAATCTCTCCAACCATTATTATGTCAGGGTCCTGACGAAGAAGAGTTCGGAGCCCATTGGCAAAAGTTAACCCAATCTCTGACTTTGTCTGTGTTTGATTAATTCTGGCCATCTGATATTCGATTGGATCTTCAACGGTTGATATATTTACATCTGGTGTATTTAATATGTCGAGCATTGTATATAGTGTCGTCGTCTTACCAGAACCAGTTGGTCCTGCAGCAAGCAACATTCCATTTCTTTTCTTCATTCCTCTATGTATTCTCTCTAATGCCTCTCCATGGAAACCAAGTCCTTCCAAAGAAAATCCTTTGGCATTTTCTCGTAATATACGGATAACAGTCTTTTCTCCAAAATACGTAGGGAGAGTTGAAACACGAAAAGAAACGCGACCAGAATCATTTATAATTTTAAATCTACCATCCTGAGGAAGACGTTTCTCGTCAAGTTTTAAATTGGATAACACTTTTATGCGAGCAACTATTCCAGGAGCGGTATCTTTGGGTAATACCATGGCATCATGTAAAATTCCATCAATACGATATCTAACTACCAATGATTCTTCTCCTGGCTCAATATGAATATCCGATGATCCCTGCAAAATAGCGTGTGAAATAAGGGTGTCAACAATCTTCACAATTGGTAAATCTTCAGCTAATTCTTTCTCTGTTTTTTCGGAATTATTAAACTTCTCACCCATAAAAGAACTGTCCGCAATCGGATTTAAAGAATTGCTTTCTTTTTTAATAATATCTTCAAAGTCAGCCTGTAAACTTTTCTTATACAAAGAAAGAGCTTCTTTAATAGAATCAGAAGAAGTCATGCGTGGCAGGATTCGAAGCCCCACTTTCTTTTTGATAAAGTCGATAACTGGCAAATTGTCTACATCAAGCATTGCTACTTCAAGACCTAAAGTAGACTTTTTATAAGCAATGATATTATTGTTACGGGCAATTGGTTCAGGAATCAAATTCAAAACTTCTGGCGAAATATGTTCACCCTTTAAGCTAACAAATGGAATCCCGAGTGAAACAGCCTGCATGCTATTCCAATCTTTTTCAGTGAGTTTTCCTTCACTCATCAAAACAGAACCTAGTGTTTGATTAGTTTCTTTGGCTTTCTTTTGCGCCATGGCTACATCAGTCTTACTGACAAGCCCAGAAGTATTTAAAAGATTTACAATTGTCCCCTCATCAATATGCATATACATTAGTATATCAAATATAAAACAAAAAATCTCTGTCTAAGCAGAGATTTTTTGTTTTTTTAAATTTATTTAACTCTCGCCATGTATTTATAATTAACCAGAAGTACGATGATAAATAACGATAAGGTGAGAGCCATGATTGGCATTGTGACATATCCGAATTCATATATATATCTAACCGCACAAGAAACTCCCCCATGTGATGGATCAGCACAGGCTAGACCTCTCGTACCACCAGCTTCAACGTATATATGGTAAATAGAAGTGATAGATCCAAGGATTGCAAAGACAATACTAAAATCGACAATTGATCGATCTCTTTTGTATAATTCCATTCCAAAAAGTATCAATTGTGGATATAAGAAAATTCTTTGTATCCAGCAAAGTTCACAAGGAGGAAATCCAACAAAATTAGAATAAAATATAGACAAAGCAAAAGCTCCTAAGGCTCCAAGAAAACCAAAGAGGAATGTATATTTTTTAAAAAACAATAACAATGGATTATCCCTTTTTCGAAACAAAATCAATGTTACCAAAATCATTAAAATAACAGCTTGTAGAAAGATTGTTCCTAATGATAAAGTTTTATTTACAATTTCTAAATATGCAGGCATATTATTGAGGTAGGCTAAATTGAATTTGTTCGGCCAATGATGAAAGTGGCATTTTCCCACTAGCTTCTGCTCCTGAAGGAAATTTCCAAATAATTCCATCTTTAATTGGATCGATAGGACTTCTTACAGAAAAACCATAATCAGGGAATATCCAAGTTCTATAGTATTGAGAAGACCTATCCTTACAAAATTCTGGACCTACGTTTTTATCAGTTTTTATTTCACAAATTAATGGTTCTTTTTCAGAGTTAATAGTAATCCCATCTTTAAACCTCCATGTGGGATATCCTTCTATCTTTTCATCAATACAGATCTGTTTTACTGTATTGTCTGTATTTGCACATTCTATATAGGGTAAATATTTTTTTGAAGTACCAAATTCAGCTTTTTGTTCTTGGCAATGAGGACACCAAAAAGCCCCATAAAACTCCGCCCCTTTATCTTTTAAAGCTTTAGCAAGACCATCGTATTTTGAAGGTCCTGAAGTATCTCTATTCACAAAAACACCTAATCCTCCTACAACAATAACTGTGACCACAATAAATACAACAAAAAATTTAGTTTTCATATTACATATTATATCAGAATCCAAGCTTAACAAGAAGCCAGACAAACGGAGCTTTTATCTTCGATATCAGATTATGAATTATAGACAAGAAGCCATTATTTGACTCGCTCGCCCCTATGGCGCTAGCAGAAAGAGGATTTCCCCTTACAACCTCCTCTTTTAATTTTTGAGATACAGGCTTCTCTACTTTTATATTTTTTACTACGCTTGTTTTTACTATTGGTTTTATTGCTAACTTAGTTATTTTTTTATCTTCTAATTTTGGAAGTACTTCTATATCTTTCTTCTCTTCTACTGCTATAACAGGAGTGGCAATTTCCTTTTTTATTTCTTCCGACCCAGAAGACGTAGAAGAAGATGATGGTGATGATGACGGAGCCACTTCTTGCTTAGAGAAATTATCCATTATACTACTCCATGGTTTATGTAGAATAGCTGGGATAGCGTAAGCTGTAGACCATACACGAGTGTTTATGTCATCACCAATATTTTCTAATCCACCGTCTATCTGTTGCTTCAAAACTAAGTAATCTTCTGCTCTTAATATATTGCTATTAGTAAATAATGATTGCAATGCCCAAGATGTTGCAAAAGAATTTCCAAACCCTCCATCACTTTTTTGATTTGAAACTAAATAAGATTCTCCTTTTGATATTGCCTCACCTACTCCATTTATATTTTCAAAACCTCTCAAGGCTTGTATTCCTGCTCCTGTCATATCTATACTTCCCCATGAACCATCTGAGAACTGCTTAGAAACTATATAATCAACATCCTTAGCTATTTTTTCATCACTTCCAGTATATCCAGCATTTTTTAAAACTATCAAAGCAAAGATGTCATCATTTATTAAGCTCGTGTCTCCAAATTGTGTTCCATCGAAGCTGTCTATTATTTTATTTATATAATTTATATCTGTCCCATTGTACGGATTTATACCGAGAGCCATCAATGCCATCGCTCGCCTCTCATAGTCAGTGACCACTCCACTATCTATAGGATTTGATTTAAGATAATTTGCAAGTTTTGATTTCAAGTCGGCATTGTCCCCCGCTTTGGAGGCTATCGCTACCCAGTCTGTATACATTGGAGATCCAAATGAGCCGTCACTCTTCTGGTTTAATAAAAGGAATTCGAAAGCTTTTGAAATAGAAAAAGTTTTAGGAGGTAAAGGAGTAATAGGACCTCCACCACCATTATTTTCTGGAACAAATTTAGTAACAACTAGCTTTTCTGTTGGCCAATAATAATCCTCTTTAATTCCTACATTGTATTCACCCTCTGGTACAGATAAAAAAGTGGCGACGGCTGTTGTATCATCAACCCTTTTTTGAATCTCATCATTTGGAGACCAAGGATTATTTGGATCAGGTTTGGTAACTCCTACAGTAACCCCACTACGAGAAAGCCAAAGATTATGCTCATAGTCATACTTTTCAGCAGTAATATTTAATTCTTCGTTATCTTTTATTGAATTTTTATTTAAGAGAACTCTATTCTGTTGTCCAAAGTATATGTAAATTTTTTCATTTCCACTTAAAACATTTTTGTCCATCCCAACGTATGGATAGGAATCGTTTACGACATACTGCCAGTTATCACAAAGGCTCTCTCCTCCACTTGGAGTTAAGCATTTCATGTACAGAGAATCATAAACACCACTATATTCCAACGTAGAAATTGAAAAGTTATCACTAGTATTATCAATACCGTAAAATATAGCGAGGACACTACGTGCATCTATATCATGAGCAACACCATCTTTATCTGGAATCGAAATTATTCCTGACTCGGGTAGTTCATAAAATCCATCATACAAGATAATATCTCCATTTCTAATAACAACTTGCTCTTTTAATTTGTCTGGAACAGGATCTGGTGTGGGCTCTACTGCTGGAGTAGTACATACTCCAGCAACTTCTACTTGAGGTAGAACACACACTAAAACTGCTGGTGTTGCGACTACGTCAACGCAAGTATCCCCTGCTTCGTTTAATATTTGAGGTGCTGTACATTCAAGTGGTGTAGGTGTAAAAATTTCTTCAGCATTTACATTTGTAAAATTAAATCCAAATAAAATAAATCCTATTCCAAACAAAACTATAAACTTTTTTAAAATATTTTTTATCATAAATTATATCCCTTCATTTTTCCAATTAATAATATCTCCATCTTTTAGTATATATTGCGAGACTCCGACGGAAGCGAGCTTGTCGTTCACATAATACATCCAGTACTTCCCGGGAGTTCCCTTTACTCCATTTATCTCTGTAATAAAGCTTCCCAATCCTGAAACTTCTTTATATTGGAAGCTAAATGTATTAAGAGGAGTGCTCTTCTCTTCCAATATTTTCATCATTTCGAACACCGATGTCCCTTCTTTTGTCTCTACTTCATATTTTTTATCGAAAACATTTAAAGAAACTTTGATCATATTTACAGATAGAGCCTTAGACTCTATCTGTAATACTTTTTCTACTTTTACTGCTTCTTTTGTAGAAGGTGGCTCTGGAAGATTTTCTATTTGAGCGTCTTTCTTAAAAGTATCAATTACAAAACTTTCTTTGCTATTAAAATTTAAATAGAGAAAGCTTATAATAAAAATTAATAAAATAACCAAACCTCCTATTAAAATTTTTTGTTCTTTTGTTTTCATATGATTTGATAAATTTATAAAGATTACAATAAAAGCCCCTGCTTTCGCAGGGGCTTTTATCTAAAGATAATAGTAGATTTCTCCTGCTCGGGGGTCACCATTGTATTAAGATCGGACTTATCTCTTACGAGCATTACCGTTGCGGCACAGTGGAGGAATCACACCTCACTTCCAAATACATAGGTTTAAATTTTTAAAATACGACTAACTAACCAAAACAACTTTTTCTACTCTAACGACACTCCTCTCTTCTCTTGCTACCCATTTTTCAATAACTGGTGAAAGTACTATAGCAAAAGATACATTCCCAAGCAAGTGAAGAGCTGTAAATGGAATCTGTCCTACTAAAGACACTAGGAATGACTGATGAAAGAATAGTGGTCCAATAGTAAGCCCTGTAATAGCATCATAGAGAATTGTCGCCATGACTGCATATACTGCATAATTCTTCCAGCCAGAACGATTCTTAAAGAAATAAGATGCACCAAGTCCAAGAGAACCATAAGCCAAAGCCGTGACGAGTGTCCATATACCAAGTCCTGAAGTCACAGCATCAAACAATACAATACTAAAGAATCCAAATGTGAAAGCATAAAGACCACCATAAACTTTCCCAAATGGCATTATAGTGGCCATAATAGGCTCCACATTTGGAGCTCTAAATGGTATCAATCTGATTGCAAAAGCGATAGTGAAGCAAGTATATGTAAAATTATTTGTCGCGTCGGAGCCCTTTAGGGTAAAGCGAAAATAATTTTACATATACTTGCGAAACTCAAACTTAATCTACACTATATCACAAACACCAGAAACACAAGCTAGTTCCCTTTTGACTTCTGTTTCATCTCTCAATTCATAAGTTATAATTTTTGAAAAATCGAAGTCTGGCATTTTACTGACAAGCTCTTTGTAGGTTTTCTCGTCAATTGCTTCATATGGAGCAAGCTGATAAACATGATTACTACGTGGAAGGAATGAAAGCCCTCCGACAATATCCCAATTCTGATAGAGCCAGTGTGCGACTTGAATCCATTCATTCTCTCCCACAGACACTGTCACCGAAGGATTGTGTTCAGTATAATTCACTTTAACAATTTTCCAGTGTTCAAGCTGATCAATCGCAGATATATCATCTTTACAAATAGCATCAACCGGGGCTTTCATTGGAAATTCAAGAACAAAAGTATTGGCTTCACCAAGAGTTTGTCCAACTTCGGGATGATAAGGCACCCCTTGATCTTTCATCATTTTAAATAGTGAGTCTGTAGCTGAAATACGAATACGACGAATATAGTAAGGAGCATGTCGAGGATGCATTCCTGATGCACAATCAACTGTTTGCGAAACTGTCCCTGACGGCTTAACAGCTGTTATACAGGTTGACTCGCTGATACCAAATCTCTTAGCATATATTTTATTTACACGAATAGATTCCAATCGAAGTTTTGTTAATATTTGAGGATCTCGAGCTAATTTTGAATCCCACTGCCCAGTGACTGAAACTCCTAGTAATCTTTCGTCGTCACAATTATCTTTCCATTCTTTTGATAAATACCCAAACTTTGTCAAAGTGGATTGATATGTACCAATAATTGTAGCTACCCGAATTTTCCTCATTAGAGATTCTTCTGTATCTTCGGCTCGAGCAACAACTTCTGATAAATTACAAAATTGTTTGGAACGAAGAATTATTTCTCCACATGGATTTGTTCCCATCTCTCCTATAAAGTCAGCTGATTTTTCGATTCTTCTTTTAGGTAATGAGGTATACAAAGAACCACGGTTAAATATTCCTCTCTCGCCTGTTTGAGATTCCATAAGAGCAACCCATTCTTTCAAGAATTCTGTCTCAGTTGGTTTTGTATTATAAACAGCAGAATTATTGGCAAGCATACGTTGTCCCTCATTAGCCCAGAATTGTCCATTCTTGGCGTCACGCATTTCGGAATCGTCTAAATCTGAAAGCGATATAAGGGCACTTCGACGAACACCTCCAGAAACGACACATTCTCCAATTTTACAGATAATATCGTGAGCGTCTATATTCCTTAGGTGTCTTCCTTGTCGTCGTAAGATACGCTCGCGAGTAAAACCAAGTAGATCTATCAAGGGCTTTGGACCGGAACTCTTGCCTCCCATCGTCATCAATCTGGCTCCCGCTGGACGTAATTGAGAGAAATCAAATTCAATATCATTACCATCAAACCAAGTTTTCATACCAAGGACAAATGCATCCGCCCAACCTTCTTTTGAGTCGGGGACAACGTGGGTTGGCAACTTTTTACCTGTTTGATTTTTAATTTGAGGCAAAGATTGAATATTCTTACTTTCAACAGAGAATCCTACTCCTGTTCCACACATTGAGATATAAATAATTTCTCCGAAATCTTGAAATTTAGAAGGTGCAATAAAAGAACAATTATAAGCACAGACATTGGTCTTATCAGCTGCTTTCCCCGCAAATTGTAAAAGTCTCATTGATGGCATCGCTTCTTGTTTTAATATTGCTTCGCGAACTTCATCGTACTCACTTTCTTTAAGTTTATCTCCTAATTTACTTTTCATGAATTCGACATATCGATTGATCGTCTCAATCCATGTTTCTCTTCTTCCCTCTTCTTCAATCCACTTTGCATATGTGCGATAATAAACAAATTCTGAAAGTGGATTCCTAAAATATTTCTTACTTTCTTCATTTAGTTTTTTTAAATGTGCTGGCACACTTAAACTATGAGCTCGAAGTCGTGCTCGCTCCTCACGATAAAGAATATAATTCTTAGAAGTTTTAACGAAATCAGACAGCATAAGTTCTTGCTCGACAGTATCTTGAACACCCTCAACTGTTGGCAAAAAGTTCTTATATTTCTTGGCTATTTTAACTATTTCGTCCAGTACTCTATTGGCCACCATTCTAGCATCTTCAATAGACCCTTCAGCACTTGCAAGCATAGCTTTATTAATAGCATTCACTATTTTTTCAAATTCAAAAGGAACTAAAACTCCATCTCTTTTTAGAACGCTTTTAATAAAAATATTCTTGCTTACTTTTTTCTCAACCAAAACTTCCTCACTTTTTTTGACAACTTTTTTAGAACTAGACACTTTCTTTTTTGAGGTCATATTTTTTTAATTTTAATTAATAATGTTTCCTTTTGCTCTTACTTTTGCTTTTGGGTTTATATTATACTCTTGTCTTATGCAAGACTGCAATAGCAAAAGAAAGCATTTTAGACACTACATAAAAATATCAAGAAGTCGTCAATGGTTTTCTAAATTTCCCCTAAAAGTCGCTCTTAGAAGACTACTATTAAAGGATATTTTCATAATAAAAATTCTTCCATTTTCAAAACTATCAAGCCCCCGAAAATTGCATTTTATTCGCATTTATTCCCCTCTTGAGGGGTGGCTCGTAGAGACGGGGTGGATGAATTTAAATTAAATAAGCCTTTTTATTTTCTTTCTCATTTTTAACCAATCTTTTTCTTGTTGTATTCCTTTTCTCGTGCTTTGAGCCAATAATGCTGTATGATAAACGGGATAAATAGGTATTGGGGTATCTTTTACTAAATCTCCTATATTTTTCTTCAATGAGTAAGTTTTTAGTTGCGTTGATTCTTTGTAAATATGTTTTAAGGAATAAAGTGCACTATTTCCAAGAGAAACAATTACCTTAGGTTTAATATTTTTTATCTGATCTTTCAGAATTTTAAGATTTACCTCGTTTATTAACTCTTTCTTCGTTGGTTTATAGTTTCTTGGTTTTTCTTCGTCTGGTACCCAAATTATTGCATTTGTTATGAAAATAAATTGACGATAATTTAAACCAAATGTTTTGTCAAAAAGATATTTAAATAATTTTGCTGATGGATCATTATTATCAAAAGATACTTGGTCGGTTCTTTTGGTTTTAGGACCAGGTCTTTCATTAATAAACATTATTTTTATTTTACCTTTTCCATTTTCTGAATCTAATTTTGGAATAAAAACAAGTTTATTATCATTTATCTTTTGACATTCATTTTTATATTTTCTTAAATTATACGAGATCATATTTGATAATTCTTTGTTTCCATGTTTTTATTTTACCAGCCTTGCTGGAATTTTAAGCTAGGCTTTGTTTTATGATAAAGTATACTGATTCATAAATTTATAAGAAAAAGGTTCAGAATATTTTTCCAAGATAGTTTTTTCAAAGCTATCTAATTCATCGAAGCCCAATATAAAATTCTTTATGACAGACCACTCTTCCCTACCTGCAGGCTTTATATCTCTAAAAGTAAGTATAGTATCCACTATGTTAAGAGCTCGTTTTTTTGCATTATCTCCGGCTTCCTTTTTACCAGAATCGTAATATGAAAACATCCTTCCTATTTCTGGATATAAGTTTGCCATATAAAAAAGTGAATTTTTCTCCATAAATTATTTTAATTCAATAAATTTATAAATTATTGTACGAGCTTTCTCTAGTATTTCTTCATTATTTATTCCTCGTGATCTATTACCAAAGTTCGGTTTAATATTCACCATTGAATCAAACTCAAGTACTCCGTCAGTATCTTCTTCAAAACGAATATTGAAACCCCATACATCTTCAAATTTTGAGTCACTTGCAGTTAAAAGTTCAGAAGATTCAATATGATAATCCCCTCCGAGAGCTACCCGTCCAAGTTCCACATCAACACAACCTTTTATCATTGTGCCATACCAAAAGTCTGCTAATTCCTTAACTTCTTTAATACTTATTTTATGGTCTAATATCTTTATTTCCATAGATACAATATAACATTTATTTATTTAGAAAACTATGTATAATATATAACATGATTTTCACAATGATTCTTACGGTTTTGGGACTTTGTCTATTTGAAGTTATTTCAAGTATTGATAACGCCGTTATAAATGCTGAAGTTTTGGGCACCATGGGCAAAAAGGGTCGTCGCTGGTTTCTACTTTATGGATTTTTCTTTGCAGTTTTCGTAGTCCGTGGACTTTTGCCTTGGGCTATCATTTGGGCCACAATGCCATCATTGGGACCTATCGGGTCTTTAACCGCCGCTTTTTCCAATGATCCTAGTGTTCACCTTGCTATTGAAGAATCCGCCCCCATACTTCTCTTAGGAGGAGGAATATTCCTTGTCTTTCTTTTCTTTCATTGGCTATTCCTTGAAACCAAGAACTTTGGACTACGTCACGAAAAATTCTTTTTCAAAAATGGAGTCTGGTTCTTCGCAATAGTATCAATACTTCTTGCTGTTGTAGTCTGGTATGCTCTCAAAATAAACCCTATGCTGGCGTTTTCAGCAGTTGTTGGATCAACAGCATTTTTCATAACTCACGGATTCAAAGAAAATGCTGAAAAAGGAGAGAAGGCTCTTCTCTCAAGCGACAACAAGATGTCTGATATTAGTAAAATTCTTTATTTAGAAATAATCGATATGACATTCTCTATAGATGGAGTTCTTGGAGCTTTTGCCTTTACACTTTCTGTTCCTCTTATTATTTTAGGTAATGGACTTGGTGCTTTTGTATTAAGAAAGTTAACTATCAGTAATATAGATAGAATTAAAAAGTACGCCTTCTTGAAAAATGGAGCTATGTATTCTATCTTCGTTCTAGGGATAGTTATGATGGCAGACGCATTTGGAGTTCATATTCCTTCATACGTTTCCCCTCTTCTAACTTTCGCTATAATCGGATACTTCGTCTTCAAATCAGTGAAATTAAATAAGCAAACGCAATAAAATTGCTCTCGAGCGAACCCTTTCGCAGACCGACGGGGCGAGAAGAGCAATTTTCTAGCAAGAAAATATGTGTGGTGAGTCCGAGAGCAATTTTATGAAGTTTGCGTGCTTAAAATAAAAAGATAGCATTATTCAGTGGTATCAAAACCTCCAGACTGTATATCCCAGAGTTTTTTATATATACCATCTTTATTATTCAAGAGTTCATCGTGATTGTCGTCTTCTATTATCTTTCCATCCTCTATCACAATAATTCTATCCATAGCACGAACAGTCGAAAGCCTATGGGCGATAACTATCGTCGTTTTGTTTTTAATCAAGTTATGCAAAGCTTCTTGTATAAGCATTTCAGATTCTGAGTCGAGAGCCGAAGTCGCTTCATCGAGTACAAGTATCGGTGCATCCTTAAGAATAGCTCTAGCAATAGCTACGCGTTGACGCTCTCCACCTGAAAGCTTTATCCCTCTCTCTCCCACGTATGTATCATAGCCAAGTGGCAATCTATCTATAAATTTATCACAATTAGCTAGGCGACTTGCTTCCTTTACTTCTTCGTCTGTAGCATCTCGTCTTCCATAACGTATATTCTCTAGTAGTGATCTATGGAAGAGAGCTGGGTCTTGAGGCACGAATCCTATTTCTTCACGTAAATTCTTTTGGGAAACTGTTGCGATATCTACTCCATCAATCATAATTTTCCCCGAAGTTAAGTTGAAGAGTCTCATAAGAAGATTGACGAAAGTCGACTTCCCTGCTCCAGAAGTTCCGACTATCGCAAGCTTCTGCCCTGCAGGTATTGTAAGAGAGAAGTTATCAAATACTTTTGTATTATTCTTGTCGTATATATAAGTGACGTTTTCAAACACTACTTCTCCTTTTACATTTTTTAATTCATTTGTCACTTCGTCTTTTATATCATAAGGCTTCTCCATGACTAGCGCCATCTCTTGAGCATCAGCAAATGCTTCATAGAAAGCTTTTGTAATAGACGCAAAATCCCATAGATTTTCTATAAGACGATATATGTATGTTTGAATTAATACAATAACTGGTAATCCTATCAATCCTAACTTCCAATCTCCAATAGCAATCCAAAAAATAACAAACTCAACTATTAATATATAAAGTCCTTGTATTGTCCCCAACCCTCCCCACAGATTCCAGTTAAATATTGTGGCTTTTTGTTGTTCTCCTACTACTTTTGTTATCCTTTCATTTTCATATTCATGTCCAGCAAAAAACTGAACTGAAGGATGATTACTAATTGAGTCAGCCAATGATCCATGTGTTTTCGTATCAGCAAGAGCTGCAATAATATCGTATTTTAATTTCAAACGAGTGTAAATCATAGCTGTTAATAAAAACACAAAACAAAATATTCCTAAAATATATGAATATTTTGGAAGAAGAATATAAATAGCTGTAACTGTCCCAATAGATTTAATAACCAAAGCAATCCCATCTCTTACTAATCTATCATTTAATTTTTCAAAAGCTCGAATATATTTATTTATTTTTTGAGTGAGAGATCCACTAAAATTATTAGAGAAAAATGACTTAGAATGTTTCATCATAGAAGAAAAAGCTTGTTCCCTTAGTCCAGCTTCAACATGAGAAACAAAATAAAAGTTTGTAAATTCTATAGTTCTTCGTAATCCCCAACTAATTATTTTTAAAACAAAAATGAAAAGGAAAATGTGTTGTGCTTGTTTAACAAAAGAAAAATCATTAGTTAAAAAAATATTAAAAAGTTTTAAAAATTGGAAAGGTATATAAACATCCATTATAGACACTAAAATGATAGTAAAAATAACAACAAAAAAGGATATTTTATATTGTCTAATAACCTCCCAAAAATATTTGAGAACTAATCCTCTATGTAAATTATTATAATCTTTTTCTTTATCCATACACGCAATAAAGGGCTTTCAGCCCTCTTTTTGTATTATACCACAAATTAGCCCAACTTCAAAACCCCCTAAATTCATATAGATTATTAAATCTATATGAAGCGGGCGAACATTTTTATTAAAAATGTTTTAGTCTTCAAACTTTGACCCATGAACTAGAGGATCCACTATATTGGAAAGCTTTATTGTGGCTACCCCTGTCACTTTGTCCCCTCCTCCGTAATATATAAAAAGTTTTTTGTCTCGAACAACCATACCGCAAGGAAATACTACTCCGTTCACAACTCCAAACTTTTCATAATCTTCCTCTGGTTCAAATATCGGATCTGCTGTCCGAGCAAGGACTATTGCTGGATCTTTAAGATCAAGAAGCATTGCCCCAATTCGATAAGTGTTGTGACTTCGTGATACCCCGTGGTAAAGTAGCAACCATCCGTATTTTGTTTTGACAGGAGGAGCAGTAATACCTACCTTAAGACTATCCCATTTATTTATACGTGGACCAATCACTCGTATACACTTATCTATCTTATCAGCACTTGCATCAAGCGAGGTCATGTAGTCTCCGCACATTTCATTGTTTACACGATGAAGTATAAAGTAGCCATCCTTAAATTTTTCAGGAAATATGCAAGTATCTTTATCATCTAGTCCGGAAGGAGTTATAATAAATGGTTTGCTCCAATTCCAATTGTGAGCAAGGAAATCTTTTTCACTTATCGACGACACCGCTACTTTCGGTGGATTCACACTGTCATAAGCTGTATAACAAAGATATATATCCTTACCTATTTGAGTAAGACGTGGGTCTTCGCAACCAGAATTTCCATTTGACATTTTCTTCATTTCGAAATCTTCTCGAGGTATATATATTGGCTTGTCCAATCTTTCATCTATCTTAAGTCCATCTTTGCTTGATGCATATCCAATAAAAGAAGTATTGTCATTTGAAAGAGTTCTATAAAGTATGTGAGTCTTCCCTCCCAAGTATATGGCTGCTGGATTAAAAGTAGCTTTAGCTTCCCAGTCACTCTCAGGCTTTGGAATTATAATTGGATTTTCTATATGGCGTTTAAATTTCCATTCACTGTTTTTGTCTAAATCCATTGTATTTATCAAATCAGAAATAGAAACGTATGCCACACATACAGTTGTATCAGCAGCTCCATAGTAAATGGAGAGCTTATCTTTATCTAAAATAGTTCCCGTCGGGAAAATAACATTATCGACATATCCCCTAAGTTCATAATTTTCTTCTGGCACAAGTATAGGACCGACTGTTCTGCCAACGATT
Organism: Candidatus Nomurabacteria bacterium GW2011_GWE2_34_25; assembly: GCA_000990325.1. GTDB lineage: Bacteria > Patescibacteriota > Minisyncoccia > Phycocordibacterales > UBA9973 > UBA8515. Next base: position 12,800 of record LBPS01000013.1, on the reverse strand, counting down.
TTCGTAGGATCATTTATGTCTAGAAGTAATGTCTCTATCCCAAAGATACGATCAAGTCTCTCTGGATGAGGAAAATAATTTTGAATATGAGAGTAGACAAGTAGCCATCCATTCTTAGTTTTTATAGGAGTAGCTCCCACTTCCAAGTGGTCGTACTCATTCCTCCGAAAATCCACAGTATGCTTATCGGCGTCTATTATCCATTTCTCCCAGAAAGATTCATCCCAAAGCTCTTCTATACGATCAAGCTTTGCAATACAAACTTTTGCAGGAGGCATGTCAGTATGAAGTGAGAAAATTACGACAATCTTGCCGTTAATCCTCTCTGGGAAAAGAGTCATGGCTTTTGCATTAAAAGGTGTTACTAGGTGTCGCGCATCTACTTTCTTTAAATCTTTAGATACGGCCACCGCCACTTTTATACTTTCTGCCGAGAAAGGAAAGTCAGAAAGTGCAGTATAAAATACATAATACTTACCTTCAAAGAAGGTAACCCTTGGATCCTCACATCCACAAGCATCCCAAACTTTTTCTGGTTTAATAAAAGGAGTTCTGTCTTCGAAGTGTATACCATCTTTACTCTTACCAATACCTACAATAGAAACCTGCTTTTGTGGAGTCAGGCTATCAACTGCAGATATGGCCCGATATAAACCATAAATATTTTTCCCTTTTTTGACAGGGCTCAAGTTGAAAGTTGCGAATTCTTCCCAGTAATGATCTTTGTTCGGCACTAGTATCGGATTGTGTTCTGACTTTTTAGCAACGTACATATTATATCTTTTTTATTTCTCTAATATTTTTTAATTTGATAATCTTATCTTCTTTCATACTATCTATAAGCTCTTGTAAGTCTACAGATGCGACACATACATACTTATCTCCGCCACCGTAGTATACAAGAAGTGTCCCATCTTTAACAACTGCTCCATTGGCATAGACAATCCCTGGCTTATAATCATTCTCATACCATAAGTCGGGTTCCAAGATTGGATGATGTGACCTATAAAGAACTTTCTCTGGATTCTCTAAATCAAGCAAAAGAGCTCCTACTTTATACTTATTTGGTTCCTTTTTATCCATTGCATGATAGAGGAGAAGCCAGCCGTCTTTGGTCTTTATCGGTGAACAAGCCGCACTACGAGTCCTATAATGCCAAGCAACTTCATGATCGGGCATTCGCTGTGGATCAGGCGCTTCATTTTGTGAAGGAGTTTCTGATTCATCTAAATTATTAACATAAGCAACGAATACTTTATTGGGATCTCCTTTATCCAAATTACAGAAAATCGCAAACTTCCCATTTATCTTTTCAGGGAAAAGAACCCAATTCTTCTGCCTGTCTCCTAGTGGAGAAAGGTAAGCAAAGTTTTCCCAAATCCATTTTTTGTTTATTAAATTTTCTTCCTTGATTGAAACCACTGCTACTCGCATAGAATTCCAACCATTAAACACATTGAAGGTCATATAGACGTATCCGTCGATGACGACGGCTCTTGGGTCTTCACATCCACCCCACCCTCCTCCAGAAGCGTATAGGCTTGGACTATAAGTTAGTCTTGCGGGAGAAGTATATGGCCAGTGTTTTCTAGCTTCTTCGTATGTCTCCGCAGTATATACAGGGTAAGTCAGCCTAGTATCAAAGTTGATACCATCATTACTTGATGCATACCCTATTCTAGAAATCCCATCAGATCCAAGTGCCCTATAGAACAAATGCACCTTCCCCCCACAGACTACAGCCGTCGGATTAAAAGCGGCTTCCGATTCCCATCCGTACAAACTAGGTGAAAGTATAGGATTGTGTGCAACTCTTTTTAGTCGGATACCTGATTCTTTTTTAGGAGCACTTTCTTTCTTTTTTGTTTTTTGTAATAATACTTTCTTTAATTTGGGTTTTATTTTTTTTACAACTTTAACAACCTTAAGTTTTCTTTTACTCGCTGTAATTTTAACAGAGGCAATTTTAGCGACTTTTTTAGAAACTTTTTTAGTTATTAATTTTTTCTTCTTTTCCATAATCTTAATTCTTTTATACTCTTCCATATTTATCTTCAAAGTGAACAATGTCACTTTCATCAAATTCCCCCGTCGCAATTTCTAAAACTTGTATTCCCGACACCCCCGCTGAAAGTCGATGCTTTTCTCCAATAGCTATTTCATGCTCATCGCCTACAGTAGTTTCTTTTTTTACTTCACCTATCTCTACTGTTCCACTTCCAGAAATTACGTGCCAAAATTCTGATCTTTTTTCGTGACTTTGTAAACTAAGAGATTCATTAGGATTTACTGTGATTATCTTAACAGTCGAAATAGCGTTCTTCGTAAATTGTCTGAAGTTCCCCCATGGTCGCTCTACTTGAAAAGAATTAGCTTTAATCATATTGGAATATTATAGCACATGAAGATTACTTTGTTTATACAAAGAGTCGGACTACTAGCTATTTTTGTCTCCACTCCTGAAAGAAACGTAGGCTATGTAGATAAAGAAGAAAAACAGTACTGTATATGAATAAACGTTGATATAATTGTTACTTTTCGTAAATATATCCCAAATAGTAGAAAGTAATGATGTATGGCTTGTGAACAAATCCCAGCTATTGAATCGTAAGAATCGGCCTAAATACATACCAAAACTTGCAAATAAAATGATAATCGGGATTACTATATTTACAACCCTTCTTGAAAATTTTAAGAGAATTATCTTTTCCATATGACGAAGAGAGTATAACCCCATAAGTAACGATACATAAGCAGAGCTGAAGAAGAAGAATATATCATACATGACAGGGATAGTCTTAACTCTTCCTAAGTGTATAAAGTCTGTCATTACATAAGGGGCATTCGGTAAAAACAACAACCAAAGAACAAAGCCTATTATGAAAAATGGTTTTATAATATTTTCTTTAGTCGTATGTAAATACAAAATAGAACTTATGAAAAATGGTACAAATGCCAGAAAGATATTCCAGAACATGTAAAGAGAAGATGTCGTATGGAACAAAAACATTCTAACAATATTTAAAACAACAGCCAGTATAAGAAGAGAAGCTATTTGTTTAGGTATTTTAATTTTATTGATACCCATAATATACATTATATCTCATCCGTTCTCCTTTTCCCTAATTCTAAAACAATATTCTTAACATCTTCACTCCTTCCTCTAGGGACTATCACAATAGCCTCTTCTGTGGTTACTATTATATAGTTATCGAGGCCTATAGTCGCTATAACTTTAGCATTATCATGGGAAAAAATAATAGTATTATGTGTATCTATGTTTATTACCATACCTTTTGAATAATTTCCATGAACATCCTTCTCGTTTACATCAACCATATCTGCCACGACATCCCAGCTCCCAATATCTGACCAGCCAATATCAACTGGCAGGACAAGGAGGTTCGGTGTTTTCTCCATAATTAAATGATCAACGGCAATATCTTTAAATTTAATAAATTCTTTATCTAAAGTTTTAATAAAATTTTTACTTCCTTTCGCTTCCGCTATTTTAGTAACTCCATTATAAAGTTTTAAGTCATATTTCTTAAGCTCTCCCAAGAAGTGTTTAGCCTGCCAAATAAAATAGCCAGCATTCCAAAAGAAGTTTCCAGATGAAACGTATTGTTTAGCTAAATCCAGGTTTGGTTTCTCTACAAATCTTTTTGTACTGAAAACAATAGAGCCATCAACTTGAGCAAATTTTTTATCTTTTTCAATATACCCCAGTCCAGTGTGAGGAGATGTTGGCGTTATACCAATACATAAAATATGATTAGTTTTTTTCTGAACGACCTTAATTCCTGTTTTTATTACTTTTTCGTATTCATCTATCTTTAAGACAAGATGGTCAGAGTGTGTAGCTACAATAACAGCCTTTGGGTCTTTTTTATAAATAATAGCTGTCGCCAATGATATTGCAGGACCAGTATTTCTCTTAACAGGTTCAGTTATATAATTTTCACTTAGAATGTTGGGTAAATACTTTTTTATCAAATCTATATATTTATGATTGGAAGAAACATAGATATGATCATCAGCAACAATCCTTCGAGCTCTATCGTATGCTTGTTCTATCAGTGTTTTTTCTCCAATAATTTGCTGAAATTGTTTAGGTAAATCGTCTGTGGAACGTGGGTACAATCTTGAACCAGAGCCTCCAGCCATTATTAAAACATATTTATTATCATTTTTTGTTTTAACCATATAAGATAGATTATATCAAAAATACAACAAAGAACTAATCCAGCTTGAAATTAACACTAGCTTTAAATGTATCTTTCGGTTTTATTAATTCTGGATTATTCAGAAGTCCATTTTTGTCTCTCATTACTGGTTCAATACACACAAAGTCCTTCCCAGACATAGACCATACCCAGATCCTTTTAAATTCTTTTGATAGATCAATAACTGAAGTTCCTAATCCTGGAATCTCAACTTCTATTGGAACTCCTGGATTTTCAATAGAAATGGCCTTACCATTGGCCCAACTTTCTATTTGCTCTTCGACATATTTTCCGCCTTCAAAATTAAATTTAATATTTTTCTTTTCTTCATTCGAAACATTAAAATACGGATGTAGCCCCATTGAGATAGGCATATCTTCATTTTCTTCCAGATTTTCTATTTCTGTTTCCATGGTAAATGAACTGTCTTCATTAAAACTTCCCTTAATAGAGAATTTAAAATTATAAGGATATAATTTTTTGGTTTCTTCGCTTGAAACTAGAGTTATACAAAATCCATTTTCTGTATTTTCATTTTTCCATTCTAAATTTCTAGCAAACCCATGCTGTGCTAAATTGGGAAATTTGGTATTTGGATCTAATGGTCCAGCATTCGGAAATAGATATGGAATTCCCCCTTTAACACTGACTTCTTTATTTTTAAATGTTTCTTTATCTAGGAAAAGAAGCTCTTTCCCGTTTAACTTTAACGAGGTTATAATTCCACCACGTAGAGGACAAAAAGAGACTTCGCAACCATTAGGCCCTTTAATGGTTTCAATTTTTAATTCGTGTGTTTTTTCAAAACTACTATTTTCTTTCATATTTTTAAATTTTAAATTGTAGAATCCTTAACTATTTGAAAATTAGCTCTTTGTAAGATAAATTCACGAACTTTATGTGCTAAAACGTAGTCTATAACATCAAAAGATCCTCCAGAAGCTTCACCATTATTTTCACTATGGTCCCCTTCTGTTAGGATAACCAACTTACCAATTCCGAGCATTTTGTGACTTATAGATTGCTCAATATTTACATTCTGAATTTGTCTATATGGTATAGAAATTTCCTTCTTAGTGAAGAATCCTCTTCTAATATTGAAAGCATTCTCGTCTAAAGAAAAGTCACAACTTGTATATTTAAACCAACTTGTTACAAATGCTCCAAGTATAAATACAGCTGATATGATAAATAATCCACTAGTTAAAAAGTTGACGACAACTGCTGTAACACTAACAGGCAAAAGCATAACCATCTTTGATACGATGAAATCTTTCGAAGATGAAACAATAAAAGAAACTACTAGTAGTATAACTCCTAGCGAAATCTTTCTGGAAAGATAATAGTAGAATACTTTAATACCAAGTTTTTGTGGGTTGTTCATAAGGGCATTATACTATCTTTTTCTCAAATTGTAACCGGTCTTTTAAAATATTATTTTAAAATAATATTAAATAAATACCCTGTAAATACTATCCCTACACTTACAATTCCTGCAAAAATAAAGATAAGTTTTATTTTCATAACTTTCTTAAGAATCATAAATTCTGGAAGTGATAAGGCCGTTACAGACATCATAAATGCGAGCGTAGTACCCATAGATACACCTTTCTCTGTTAGTGCAGATACGAGAGGTATTACTCCTGCCGCATTTGAATAAAGAGGAATACCGATAAGTACAGCAAGTGGTACAGCATACCATTTACCAGACCCAGCATATTCTACCAAGAAGTCAGCAGGTAAATAACCATGTATCCAAGCTCCGAGACCAATACCTACTAGTATGTAAGGCCAAACTTTTTTCAAAATATCTGTTGTGTAATCTAGTGCATAATTAATTCTTTCTATGCGAGATAAACTAGGTAGTTCAAGATTGTTTCCATTTACAGAATTTTCATAAACAAATGATTCAACAAGATTTTCTACTTTTAAAGAGCCTATTACAACCCCAGAAAGTATTGAGATAATGAGGCCTGTTACTATATAGATAATTGCAATCTTCCAACCAAATAATCCCAAGAGTAATACAAGTGCTACTTCGTTAATCATTGGTGATGCTATTAGAAAAGAAAATGTAGTTCCAAGTGGGACCCCCGCCTGAACAAAACCAAGGAAAAGTGGAATAGCTGAGCAAGAACAAAACGGAGTAATGATTCCTAGAAGTGAGGCTGGGACATTTCCTATATATTTATTCTTTCGTGAAAGTATTACTCGTATTTTCTCTGGTGGTAGATACGAACGAATTATAGAAACAATAAAAATAATACCAGCAAGAAGAATAAAGATTTTAATAGTGTCAAAAATGAAGAAATTTACAGCCGAAGCTAGTAAGGTCTTTGGGATAATTCCAAAGACTGTATAAGTTAACCAATCAGCTAGTAGTTGTATGGGATAAAACATATTAAATGTTTTTAGAAATAATTTCCTTTAATCTTTCTTTATCTGGCAACATACCAACCAGAACAGGCTTATCGTTTACAGTTAAGACAGGGCTACTCATAAGCCCCATTGCTACAATTTTGTTTATATCTGTACTATATAGAACTGTATCATGAATACCCAGTTCCTTAGCAACGATTTCCGTCAATTCAAACAATGCTTTACACTTTTTACATCCTGATCCAATGACTTCGAGTTTCATATTATTTTTTAAAGTTTGCATAAATTACTAATACACTTCTTGTTGGTAACACTTCTCACAATATACTATTTCCGAACTGTCAGGAGAATATGAGGTTTCAAATTCGTTTTCACATCCTTCTTTCATACAAGAACGATGGTATAGTTTTGGTTTGTTAATAAATTCATAACGATCTAGAAATCGGCAATTGTGACACTTGTGAGGTAAAGGTAAGCCAATACGTTTATAAAACTGTAATTCAATAGGGACTATTCTATAAGCACGCTTACAAGTCTCACAAGCAATAATTTCTTTAGTAATACTTTCTGGCACATCATTAATTAAATCAGGTAGGTCTACTCCTTTAATTGTAGTTTGAAATTCACGTGCATTTGGTTCACGCCATACAAATCCTTTTTCTTTTGCTTGTTCCCTATTTATAGGAACGTAATCTTGAGCAAGACTTTCATTGTATGCAAGAGGTGAAAATTCAGATGGGAAAAATTCACCATATACATAGGACCGTCCTATGTGATCAACATATGGCATATCATTCATGTGTTTCTTTATTTTTTCTACAAGATCAAAATATTCTTCCTTTGTGTATTGTTTATTAAAAACACAATATTGTTTCTTCTTTAATCCTACACAACCAAAACAATCAACTACTCCTATACAATAACCACAATATTCCAGATCTCGTGAACCGCCCCAAGAATTAAAACAATATCTCAAATTATATGCCCCTTCTCCTACTGTTGTACACTCATAAGCATTTTCAACTCCCATGAAAAGCTGGACGCAATCATATGAATTAGCAGCCTTAAGAACACTGATCTCTATGTAGCGCATATTCTCACCTTCTTGTATTGAAAAAGAGTCACGAACATTTTTGCAGTCACTAATTCTATCACCAGTAAAACTGATGTTTCGTATTCCATGATAATATTTCACCGGAAATTTTTGCCAAAATTCTAAAACCTTAATACGTATTTTTGAGATTGATTCATAAGACCCCAAATTTAATTCAGATAACCTTTTTTCATATTCTTCTTTTGGTAATTGTTCGTTAAAAAAATAATAAGATTTACCTCGTAGATTTACACACCCAAAACAGTTTGTACATCCTCGAAGTCCTTTACTAAACCAAACATCTACACAGCTTTCACAGTCTAGAGAATAAAAAGTTCTATAAGATTTGTAGACCATAACATCTTCATAGCATAGTTCACCCTCTATTACTTCGTGAGAGTCAAAGGAGTCATTCATGTTTGTAGCTTTAACTAGATAGGCAGAATTTTCAACAAAATCTGAATCGAAGCATAGATACGCATTACGAAGTCTTCCAGCTTCATTACAATAATCTGAATTAATCATAAAACTAGCAGATGATTTTGCCATAAGTGGTACTCGAGATAGGAGATCATAAAATTGTTTAAAGAATGGCTTAGAGAAATCATAATCCATTCCATAATCTAGAGAATTCCATTTATCTCCATACCAATAACTATTTTCATATGTTTGCAAATTGGCTTCAGCAGGGAAACCAGAGAAGGAATCCTCTCCTGTGAGTGCATCTTTTCTACGAAATAAATTACGCTCATTTCTCCATATAAGTCGACGAACCATCCTACAGTCCGGACACCAAGTAGGCACTGGCACCTTCATCTTCTCATAAAAAGAGAAGTCATCGGGCTCAATTGTGAAGTCTTTTTTACAATTCTGGCAAATCTTAGTTTCTGAATTCATAAGTGTATTATAACCTAAATATTGAACATAAAAAATAGATGGTTTTTCATGCTATTTTTCAAGATTAATTACAACAATTTCACTATTGGTCCCTACTCTCTGTGGTGGACCCCATGTACCAGCACCACTAGTTGTAACTACAGCTGTTTTATTAAAATAATTTAATCCATATGAAAATTCTTTAAATATCATCTTCACAATCCACTGGCCTGGCCATACTTGTCCCCGGTGGACATGCCCCGAAACAACAAGATCAAACCCTTCGTCAGCTACGACCGATAGATTGTTGGGTGCATGTTTAATAAGGATTTGGGGTATTCCCTTTGATAAATTCATGTTGCCTATCACTGAAGATAGTAATTCTTTGTTTGAACCAGTAGTATAATCAACACCCGATATCTGTATTCCATCAATGTTTGTTGTTCTATTGGAAAGAACTAGGACACCAGCATCAGTTAACAATTTACTAAACTCTCCACTATTACCATATTCCTCATGGTTTCCAGGAGCAAATATTATCCCCTTCTTAGAGTGAATATCTTTTAAAACATTTGCAATCTCTCCATCATTTATATGTGGCCCATCATAATAGTCCCCTGCTATTAGAACTAAGTCAGGATTCTCCTCATTTATTTTCTTCACAAGCCTTTCTCCGAAACGAACATTCCGAATATTTCCAAAATGAGTGTCGGCAGACATCACTATCTTCTTGTTGTTCCAAACGTCAGGAAGGTTATTTATTTTTACTGTATAATTTGTAACTTTCAAATAATATGTATGGATAACTCCATAGACGCTAATGCCTAATCCTGCTGACAAAAGAACCATTCCAATGATTCTAATAGCAATAGTTGGCATATTAAAAAGGGATCCAACTCCACAAACTATCATGAATATAACGCTTGCAATAAATAGAAAGTAAACAGTGCCAAGCCAAATAGCACTTGTCTCATATAAGAAAGAGAAGACTTTATTGTATCCATAGTTGGTTAATATAGTCATAACTACGAAACTGAGTGACCCAGAGATAAAGAAGATTCTTGTAATATTTATTACTCTGAAAACAGTTATATCAAAAATTGCCAACAAACTTTTATATATTACAAAGTGACCAAGTCCTATTAGAAAGGTTATAAAAGTCACAATAAAAACTATAGGGAGTATATTTTTCATTATGTTTATAATATTACCACAAGAGAACTCTTTTGAGTAAGTGAGGATATTTCAAAACAAAAACAACCCTTTTCAGGGGTTTTTGTTTTGGGGTGCCTACTGGGATTTGAACCCAAACTGAGAGTTCCACAAACTCTAGTGCTAACCGTTACACTATAGGCACCATATCATCTATACAAACACTATTACTTTTACCATCATAAAATACAATGGTGACTCCCCCTTTATACCAGAAAATGCCTAAAAAATCTAGGTGCTATTAAAATTTTATTATTTACAAGCTGGTCCAGTTATAGGAGTTTGTAATATTGTTGTGTTCCCCGTAGTATCAACACAATAAAAGTTGGAAGTGCCTCCTTCTGTCACCGTAGAAAGTGGAGCGCTGAGAGCCCACTCCCTCGAGGTAGAATAGCAAGACCCTGCTCCGTTTGTTATCGAAAGTAAGGAGTTCATAATCTCTGCTATAGAACCTACGCTTTGATCCGCCCCTTTATTGTGGCCCTTAGGAGAAAAGATTGATCCAGGGTTTGGGTTAGTACAGCTTCCTGCAGGATTGGATCTTGTTCCAAAAGAACCCACTGCATTTTTGAATAATACCGCATGTGATCTAAAAGAGGAAATGAAATTTTTAATTTTTACATCTCTAATACTTTTTATAAACTCAATCATATCTAATTGTGCATCAGGAAAATTGATATTATTTGGAACATCTAAGTCATAATATGTAATCATCCAATCTAATTTTACTTCATTACCAGCTATTCCGCTGTCGTTTAAGTCTAATACTTTAGACAAAGGAGTATTTAATGTGAACTTTATTTGATATAAATTATCATCATTCTTACCAATCCAAACTTCAAAAGAACTTATGCTCGATGAACCCAATACCTCATCTAAATTGCTTTTTTGATCTGCGGTAAGTTTCACAACAAAAATATTTGTAAGAGAAGTCAGAAATTTCTTTGTTGATTGACGGTCGGCAGTTAATTCATAGTGATATGTATCGACTCCACGTATATTTTCATCTGCCTTCTCTGAATATTCTAAATTATTAATAAATTCTTTAAAAATTGAAGATACTTCATTTTTTATATATAGAGGAACTTCCCCCGACATCAAGTTGTAGATATCAATATCTTTTACTGTTTTTTGCATCTCGCTTGATAATTCTGGAATAATTAAATTTAATTGATCGGGCTTTAATGATACTGCTGTGGCAACTGGAGCGTCACTACCCAAGACTTGGTTCAAATCTGGGATCGATACATATAGATCCGTTCCGTTATATTTCCAATTACTATTTATATCATTTTCTAAAATAGAACTCTCGAGATTCAAAATGTAATCAAACATTAATTTATTGTTTAAATGATTTACTATGCCCTTAGTGTTTACAGATATAGAATCTCGATCTTTTGATGCAACTACACTTCCACTAGATAATCCAGTGGTTATATTGGATAATGATGGGGATGAAATGCTTATATTGTTTTCTACTTTGTATGATTTCAGTTTTGAAAGCGAAGAAGAAGTATTCAAAATTATTGTTTTAGGATCTTTCTTAACAACAGAAAGATTAATATTTAACCAAGGAATCCTTAAATATCCTTCAACAAAAGCAAAAACCATTCCACCAACAAGACCGATAATAAACATTAAAATTCCTATCTTTAAAAGTAAATTGCTTTTTTTAGTGATAATGGGTTCTTCCTTTTTTGCAGCTAAAATATCTTGAGAATAAGAAGATATCATAGCGCTTTTTTGCACCATATCCGATATCCTTTTTTCCGGGATAGGAGTTTTAGTATTTGATATTTTAAGAGGGGGTAAGTTAACTTTCTGGGGTACTAGTTCCGAAGAAGGATTCTTCTCTGTTGATGGAATAAATTCTCGTGAGATTAAGGGACTCTCGACCTTATCTATTGTCTGTGTAATAGGATTTGAAAAAGGATTTTTATTTATTGTTGGGATAAATTCCAAGTCAGAAGATTTTTTTATTTCATCAGTATTAGGTTTTTCTCCACCTTCAACTTCTAGTCTGTATGGCGCTACCTCTTTATTTGTTGAGAATTCTACTGCTTCTTCTTTCTTAGGTTCTGGGGTTATCTTTGTTTCTTCAATCTTAGTTGGAATTGTTGTAGGAGCCCATATTTTTACTGGTTCGATTTTCTCGGTTGTCTTTTCCACAGTAGGAGGAGTGTGTATTTCTTCCTTCTTAAAATTTGGAGTTCTATATATCTCTCTACTTTCCAATTCCACTCCATCAGGTAATTCACGATAGGGATCAACAGTCTTCGCACCGTCTTCATCCTTTATCTTAATATCTTCTTCTTTATTTAAATTTTCAGCAGACAGACTAGCTTCTAATACAGGAGGAGTTAGAGATGTCTCAATAGACAAAAAGCCCTCTTCAATATCTTCAGCCCTCCATCCCACTTGAGAGAGTCGTGAAATAATCAAATCTTTGGAAATATTTTTATTGAGTTGTATTTTTATATACTCAATTAGATCGCTCGTTATCATATATTATTATTATACTCCGTAATATAATTTAAGTAAATTCTATTACGCAACTAGTGGATTTTATCTAAAATTCATAAACATATACTTTTTTTGCTAGTTGGTAATTGTTCCTTTTTAAATCAATTTCTTCTATTTCACGTCTACCAGTAAAACGAAAAGATGCTGAAATTAAACGAGTCCCTGATTTAAGTTCTTTATCTAGCTTTGGGATTAGATCATCCATTACATTTGGGTAAAGATAAGTAAATATATGAGTAGCATCTGACAAGTTTACATCAAAAAAGTCTTTTCCAATGATTGAAATATTTGATTTGTTTTTTCTCTTGAAAAACCAATTTCTAACATTGAAAACAAGGAGGGGAAATTGACTATTTTCAATTCCTATATATTTAGCCTTAGGATTATTTTTATATAAATAAAAAAGAACTCTTCCATCCCCACAACCTAAATCGTAGACAACACTATCTTCGTTTATATTAAGAGCTTTCTCTATATCTTTTAAAGTTTTA
>LBPS01000012.1 GCA_000990325.1 Candidatus Nomurabacteria bacterium GW2011_GWE2_34_25 | reverse complement strand
ACTATCGATCTAAAAAAGTATTTAGCCTTACCAGTTAGTTCTGGTGGATTCGCTCAAGCTATTCATGTCTTGAGTTACTCAAGAATGACAATCAAGAAGATGTGAAATTTTCGATCACCGGGCTATCACCGTCTACGGCACTCCTTTCCAGAAGTTTGATCTGATAACACATTTTGTAACTTCTCTAGATAAATCTACATTGTCACCTTACAACCCCTCGCGTCTTGCGACACTCGGTTTGGGCTCTTTCCTTTTCGCTCGCCGCTACTCATTTACTTCCCTTGGTATGCTCACTTACATCAAGTGCAAGTGTCTCTAAGGGTTACTTAGAGGGGTTTCCCCATTCAGAAATTTCCGGATCAAAGGTTGCTAGGCACCTCCCCGAAACTTATCGCAGCCATGCTACGTCTTTCATCGCCTTTTTTAGTCTAGGCATCCGCCATATACTCTTAATTTCCTATTAGGAAATCTGAAAACCATCCCGTTAGAAGTAGTGTCGCACTAGTGCGACCGTAAGTTCTAATGGGATTCGATATAAACATTCGGGAACCGCTTCCTCCATATTTACACCATTTAATTGTTGTTGTGTTCTGTTTCCGACTCGATTCAAAAGACCCTCTAAAATAAAGGATAACAGTGAGTCGGAACAGCATTCAGTTTTCAAATATCATGTTCAATGTCTCAGGAGGTATTAACCTCATTGAAACTTCATTCGGACATTGTGATTGAGATTACTCACTCACATGATCCTCTTTTGTTTCAAATAAAAAATCCGCCTTCTGGGCGGACAAAGCGAAACCAATTGGTCTTACTTTAACCGCTTTACTTGGTGATTTTTGTTCATTAACATCGTGATTTGAATAGTATACGAAATGGAAAAGAAAGTCAAGCATTCTAAGAGCCCCGCCGACAAAGTCGGCGGGGCTCTTATTTATCCTTTATTTTAAAGACTATAACCTACTACTTCGAAGACATATCCTTTTGGATATTTTCTATTGCACGAGCTGCGGCTTCTTTGCCACCAAGACCAAATGAAAGTCCTAGAGCTAGAGCTAGAGCTGCGATAAGTCCTGTAAACAATATCTGCATGAATGCAGTTGCAATACCAATCTCTGATAATGCAATGATTAATGCAAATCCCCAGATAGCATATTTTGTAATCGAACCAAGCATATTCGCAGAAGATAGATTTGCTGCTTTAGCTGAAGCAAGCACTAACTTCTTCATTGTATCTGCAATGATAGTAGCGAGGATAAGAACGATAGCTGCAATAACTACTTTTGGTAAGTAGAAGAGAACTGCTGAACGTAGGAAATCATTTACTTGTGTAAGTCCAACAATTTGTAATGAGGCCATTAAAAATACGATAATAATAAACCACTTTACGATAATACCAAAAAATTTACCAACATTTAGACTAACTCCCATGCGATTAAGCACTTCTTCTGCTCCTGCACTTTCGAAAAGTTTGTCTATCTTGATTGCAGTGATGACTTGAGCTATTGCTTTACCAACAATTGAACCTACTATCCAACCAATAATGAAAAGGATAATTGCCAATAGCAAACCTGGCGCGAAATTTATAAAACCGTACCAAAGACCCAATAACGAATCACTGAATACTAAACCTAAGTTTTGTATAAACATTGTATTTAATATAAAAAATAATAACGCACTTTTAAAGATTCGACCCTTGTTAAGTACATTACTATTATATCATATTTAACTATTTTTTAGATACGTATGTGGATAACTGGCCGTTGTCGATAATCTTCTCATGGGGAAGATCTATGATATCACAGACAAGTTTATCATACATATCAATACGGTATTTAAATTCAACTGAATCTAAGACCACATAATCAAGTTCTTTGCCAATTTCTGACTCAAGCCCCTTAACAATCTGTTGGATTATATTCTTTTTAAGCTTATCTCCCACTATAAGTATATCTGCCCTACTCTTATCGCTACCAATGAATATACCAGAAACGATCATGAGCTTAATCTTTCCGACTTGCCTGAAACGGATAGCCAAATCCTCTCGAAGCAAGAGAGATGGGTCGACAAGTAAATCTCTGATTGAATCAATATATGGGAATGATGAATCTAGTTGCCATGCTGGTACTTTCTTTTTTGCCCCGCGTGTTCCTTCGTGAATAACAAATTTTTGTTTGACAAAACTCATCGCACAAAGAGCATTGATCTCTCGACGGCAATTGGCTTTTGTAACACGACTACGACTGACAACTTCTTCAACTTCAAACGTACTGTCTTTATTTAATAAAAATAGGCGCATTATTTTGACTCGTGCCTGACCCCCGAATAGTTTTGCTAGTGTTTCCATCCCGTTAGAAGCAGGTCGCGGTCTTTATATTTAAACAAAGACTACAACTTGCAATTTAAGTTATTTTTTAATTATCTCCCGATAAAGACAAACCGTGACCGCGGCTTCTAACGGGATCCATACAAGGACTAGTATACGCCAAGTTCCGAATCCTTTCAAGTCCAAAAGAAAATGGCCCGCAGGCTTCGCCTGCGGACCATTTTCTTATAAAAACCTATTACTTCAAAGTTACTTTTGCACCTGCTGCTTCCAACTTCTTTTTGAAGTCTTCTGCATCTTCTTTCTTCATAGCTTCTTTAAGAACTGATGGGGCACCATCTACTAGGTCCTTTGCTTCTTTAAGTCCAAGAGCTAGAACTTCTTTCACAACTTTCATAACAGCAATCTTCTGCTCACCTGCGGCTGTTAGTTCAACTGTGAATGCACTCTTAGCTTCAACTTCTTCCCCTGCTCCGGCTGCTGCTGCTGGTGCAGCAGCTGCTTGAGCTGATACTCCGAATTTTGTTTCTAATACTTTCACTAGTTCGTGTAAATCAAGGACTGACATTGCTTCGATTGTTGCAACGATGTCTTTGAATTTTGCAGGAACACTAACTTCTACTTTTGTTTCTTCCATCCCGAATGAAATAGGACGCGGACTTAAAATAATTTATTAAATCAACAATCCTACTTTTAAATTAATTTTTTAATAAGAACGATGTTTCCCGATTATTCGCGTCCGCGATTTCATACGGGATCCATAAATTTTTTGTTAACCTTTTGCTTGTGCAATTTGATTTAATACACTTGCAAATCCTTGTATTGGTGAATTGATAACATTGACAAACATGCCACGCAAAGTCTGCATTGGTGGGATTGTTGCGATTCCAAGCATTTCAGATGCATTCATATACTTCCCTTCAAATACTCCTCCAACGATTGCAACATTTTCTTTGTGTCCCTTTTGGAAACCAAAGATTCCACGTGCACTTGCTAGTAAGTCAGTACTATAAGCGACCGCTATCTGTCCTGGTATCTCAGGAGCATCTCCTGTGATTCCAAATGTCGACAATGCACGCTTTAGTAATGTCTTCTTTGCAACCACATAACCTACTCCGTCAGCCTGTAAACTACGACGTAAAGTATTGTTATCAGCTACTGTCAATTTATCAAATTTCACAAAAACAACAGACTTGGCACTCTTAAGTGCACTCTCTAATCCAGCCACAAGTTCTTTCTTTTTTTCTAATGTAATTGGCATTTGTTTTAATAACTTTAAAAATAAAAAAGGCCCTTTTAGGGCCGTTGCGTAGGCAATTTTATTTATATATATAAATAAAATTGTTTTCGACCTCGGCAGGTTATTAAGACTTTCGTCCCCTACTTTCTACGGCTACAAAACTATACTATCAAATAATCCTATTTTGTCAAATTTACACTTGCGCTTGTATTAATAGAATCTGTCTTAAATGAATCTATAACCACTAAGGAAATAAGCCCAAGTAAAATGACCCCCGTAAAAGCTAATACGACCTTAATAGAACTCTTGTTTATCATACATATATTATACCACATAGTCCCAATAATCAAAATATTCCCCCACCCCGGGGGTGGGGGAATATTTTCTTACTGTCCAATGACGGTAATTATAGAATCCAAATATTTTTCGTAATCATTCTTAATCGCATCTTGCATATGAACTTTTATTTTATAATTTCCATTCTGCAATAATCCCCCTTTGGATAAATCACCCTCCCACACCTTAGTACATATCTTGGTCCCATCAATACAAGTTGTCGTGTTTGACTGAAGTGTTTTATATATACTATCACTATCTTCTTTCTCTATTTTAATAGACATCCAATTCACATTTTTATTCGCATTTAGAATAATAGATAGGTTATCCTCTATAGGATTAAGAGTTGTACTAGCTTGGTTCCCATTGAGGGTATAACTTGTAATAGTTGGCAAGATATCATCATCTGAAACAGGAAGTGGTGTCGGATTTGGATCAGGAGATATTGTGACAGTAGCGATATAAGATAGAGTTGAATCGTCTTCAGCTTTCACAATATAAGTGACAGGGGCTGTAAAATCTTGCGAGGATAGACTCACAGGAGATACACTCGCTTTCGTTGATACCTCAATCGTAGGTACTAAAGTTTTTACATCTGTCCCATAAGGTACTGTCAATTGTATGGTGTGATTAGTATTATCAACGACACCAGTTACCTTCGGATCCAAACTGTCAAAATTAAAAGATGTAATTAATTTCTCTTGACTTAAGATAGGTTGTTCTGCGGGCGCTGGAGTCTCATCTATTGCATCAGGATTATAAACCGGATAAGGAACCATGACCATTCCAGTTCCGCCAGCTAGCCCATTAGGTGATGTTGTTAAGAGTCCTTGCCATCCCCCAAGAGAAGGAAATTGTCTAAAACGATTCTGCATACCATCCCAGCCCACCCATAAATCATTATTCATATTGGGAACATTCACACGAGTAGTGGAATCAACGATATCTCCATGTGAAATGATAGTAGTATAGCCTGTCGAATCCCATTGCATGCTGACATCATAAGTGATACCACTATAACTATTCTGTGGATTCCCTTCTAGAGTACTTATTGTAACATCAGATGGTTCAAATCCTTTTCTTGGATCATGTGTAAATATTCCTCTCTCTAAGCAATCGCTACACCAGTATCCACCAGTATCGGCTTTGAGTTTAAACTTCTCATGCAAATATTTATTTACATAAGTATCGGTCCAATCATAGGCACTTGATCCATTAAAAATCCATACTTGCCAATCATTCCCATCGCCATTACCTGTTCCAAAAGTGTATTTCGAAATATAAATATAATTAGAGACTCTAACGATGCGAGTCATCGTCGAAGTATTCCCTGCTATGTCGGTTGCTGTATAAGTAATAGTATAATCACCTACAGTTTTAGTATCAACAGTACCAGTAGTGATAACATTTATTACTCCATCTTTGTCATCGAGGGCTGTCGCTCCACTTTCTATGTATTCACTATTTATTTTAATAGCTAGGAAATTTTCTCCTATAAGGGAAATCACGGGTGCCGTTGTGTCTATTGTGATAGGAGCTTCTACTACATTCACCGTGCGAGTTACAGGAGTGGCAATATTCCCTGCTATATCAGTTGCATTATAAGTAAGA
This sequence comes from Candidatus Nomurabacteria bacterium GW2011_GWE2_34_25, assembly GCA_000990325.1. Classification (GTDB taxonomy): domain Bacteria; phylum Patescibacteriota; class Minisyncoccia; order Phycocordibacterales; family UBA9973; genus UBA8515. The sequence goes on along the minus strand of LBPS01000012.1, from coordinate 16,652 downwards.
ATATAAGACCCAATAGTAGCGATATCTACAGTGCCTGCTGTTGTGACAGCTACTGTAGTATCTATATCATCCACTGCAGTTGCTCCAACATCTATATAATCTGTATTTAAATTAATTGTAATTACACTTTCTCCTACAAGAGTAATAATTGGGGGAGTAGTATCCAAGACGGGAGCAACAGTATCTAGCACAGGAACTTCTGGTGTTGGCGTATTACCCCCACCTCCACTACCATGTCCTCCACTTAAGACAGGGGGAGTAGGAGCAGGCACTACAATGGGATCTGTCTCTAAATTATTGTCTTGTGTATCCGTACTTGGAGTTTGATCATCTGTATTTTCTGTTTTTATTTCTTCTTGTGATTGATCTATCGTAGTGATTGGTCCTTCTGGTTCTGTACTATCGCCTAATGCTGATTCTGCAATACTTGGTGCATTTTCTATATTATCGACGAGTCCCACCATAGCTAGACTTCTCTTCGCAAGATTCACAAATGTACCAGCCAGAGATCTAGCAGTATTATTAATGGTATTATAAGCAAAAGAAGTCGCTTTTACTGTATTGTTTACAGTAAAGTCAGCTGTCGCTAGAAGTGCTCCACTCACTTTATGAAAAGCAGTAATTTTCTGTGGAGAAATGCAAAGCTCCGCTTCACCTTGAATTGAATTTGTTTTTAATTTATCAAAAGAAGATTTGATATCTGCAACAATTTCCTTACTACGATACTTTAAATATACGTCCGAGAAGCTATGCCCGTTGCCATCGGCCTTCTCTAGTACAATGTGCGTGTTTGGCGTCATTATATTTTTTACCCGACCGACAACATTTGCAATAATACTATCTGTATCTGATGTCAGATATTTTCCGTTCCCTGCTACATGATCTGCGGGAGTAGCGACACTGTATACCCCTAGAGATTCTCTAGGTACTCCCCCTTCTTTATCTGCAACTTTATCGTAAAAACTATTGGCGTAGAAATTGCCTTGTGAGTGCCCTACGATTAGAAGCTTCTGTGTCCCCACTTTTTCACTTGCATCATTTAGCATCTCCACAAGATCATAATCTGACTTCTGATCAAAAAGACCCTGTCGAATAGAATCGAAAAGGTCCCCTACTCCGCCTAAATGTGTTGAATTGTATATGTAATCTACTTTGACTGGTTCATTGTGATAGGGTAAATAAAATCGATCCTTTAATTTGTCTTTGTTCTCAACAGCTTCTTTCTCGTCAGTAAATATTCCATTTATAGCAAGAACTGTGTACCCGTTCTTAGAACAAATATCTTGAGCACCAACCTTAAAAAAAGGTAATGCAATAAATAAAACTAAAATTAGAATAAATAAACTTTTATTCTTCATATAAATTTTTATGTTTAAATTTAATTTGGTAATTTAGATAAATCTATATCACAATCTTTTTCTATATCTGAATAACTTCTTACCATTGTGTAAAAATTTTTATCATTATTTATTCTATCTATTGTATCAAGTTGTTTCTCCTCAACAAAAGAACGTAGTTTATCACTGTCTTCAAAATATTTATTCATAACACTCTCATCTTTTTCATTTCTATCTAAAACAGTTCCAACACAAATATAACCCCTACTTTTTTCTTGCATTACAGCTGTTGCAACTTCTTCATTCACAAAAGGTTGTATAGACATCATCTGCAAAGCCAATGCATACTGCAAAAGCACTGCACGAGTTTTGGCAGATTTAGGGTACTCTTTAAATATAGCCAGCTCTACATCGTCACGAATACCGTTGAAATTCATATCTATTCCTTGTATAGTCTTATCTGCTTCTATCCCTGGATCAGGTGGTAAATTCTTGCCCATTACATCATCTATTGAGAGTTTAGTGGAATGAATTTTGATAACTTGGGATTCAGTTTTTTGAACATCAAAATAGTGAAATGTTCTCACAATAACCAAAATAATATACAACCCAACCAAAATTAAAATAACCCATTTTAATATTCGAAATATTTTATGGGCAAAGAGTTCTTTTATTTTTATCATTTCCAAATTATACAATTTATTAAAAGACTCTGTCAAAGAAAATTGGGGATAAGTCAGAAAAAGAGGGGTGCAGGCTTCGCCTGCACCCCTCTTTTTATTTATAAATATCGTGGCTACCTACATTCAAAAAATGAATTTCATTTTTTGATTTATACTCAAAAATAATTCTATAATTATAATTTACAGAAAAACCATAGAATTTATTAAATTTTCCATTCAATTTATGAACTTTTAAATTTTTATGATTTGAAACATCTTTAAATAATTCAATCTTTTCTAAAACTTCGTCCTGAAGATCATTATTTAGTTTATTAAACTCTTTTATAAAAATAGGTTTATATAATATCTCCATAAAAGATTATTTAAATTTTTTGGCTAATTCTCTTAAGTCGCCCCTCAATCCTACTTCTTTTTGAGCTCTTAGGACAGTCTCCACTGCTTCTTCTTCTGCAAGGCGAGTAATGGCACGACGAACAACGTCGGCCTTATTGGAACCATAGCCACTTGCTATTAAATTGTTTATTGATTCTTCTAATTTAGAATTAATAGGTACAGATATTGTAGTCATAATGTTATAATTGTATTATATAATAATATGATATTATCATACTACTATATAATACAAAAAGCAAGCCCTTGTCTTTCCTTGTCTTTACTAAGCTAAATTCTCAAAAATCAAGAAATTGGAATAAAAAATGGCTGATTATGAATCAGCCATTTCGATTTTTACTATCTTAAATAAGATTTTAAAGCGACCAAGTCGCTTGTATTTTACGTTTAAATCTTCATGAAAAAAGTCTATGTGAATCTTGTTACCCTTGTTGAACCTACTTGCCATAATGTCATCAATTCGGAAAATCCCTTTTCCGTACGGTGTTACAATATTCATATTCTCAATTTGCAAGAATACTTTCATATTTTTTTCATAAATAACTTCTGAAAAAGATGCCCCGATAGAAACAGAGCCAGATTTTATTAGACGCCCCAAAGTCCCCTTTCCATCAGGATTCTTCTTTGTCTGAGTAGAATCCATAGGGTCATAGTAAGAAGCTTCAGCAACTTCCCAATCGGAAAATGCCTCTATCAACTCATCTTTTACAGTTTTAGGAATTGGTTCACTTTTCACCAATTCCTTTGGTTTATCTATCTCCGGACTTCCAACGTTTCCACTGACGTTAAACGCTAGCGGTGAAAAAACGAAGATAAACAAAAAAACTAAATACTTCCTCATATTTAAACAATTAATGAACAAAATTTTATATCGAACCCATTATATTACAATATTGCTCATTTGTCAAAGACCCCCCCTCCCCCCCCGGGGGGGGTGGGGGATGAAATTTTTACATCAATAATTGTGTTATTAAAGCAATCATTTGCTCTTTATTCTTTGGATTACTCTCAGCGATAAATAAAGTAAGAGCGGTAAGAGTAGCTGGGTTTATGTTTTTGAAACCTTTTGCTTTTGTTTTCCTTAGAAACCAAATAAAAGCAAAAGCTCCAGATCTCTTGTTCCCATCTACGAAAGGATGATTCTTCACCATAAAATACAAAAGATTGGCGGCTTTTTCTTCGGCTGTCTCGTAAAGCATTTTACCTCCAAAAGATTGCATGACGTTACCAATAATACCTTCGATACTCCCTCTTTGTCTTTCTTGGGCAAATAGTTCTGTAGTCTCCCCTTTCTTAATTAATTCCTCCTTAAAACTAGCGATAACTGAGTACAATTCATCAGCAGACAATTTAATACTTTTCTTTGTAATTCCTTTTATTTCTAGCGTCTCTCTGTCATAAGAATCAAGAGAAACCCAAGTACTAGCAAACTCCTTTATAAGCTCGAGTACTGCCTTTGGATCAAGATTTACATGCTCTGGAAGTAGATTCTCTATACTAGCAACAACTTTCATAAAAGAATCATAATTCTTGGATATTTGTTTGCGATTTATGGTATACCCTTTAGTAATATGTTCTCTTAGAGTCTTTGTTGCCCATTGTCTGAATTTGGTTCCCGTAATAGAACTAATCCTATATCCAACTGCTATTAAAATATCCAGATTGTATATATCAATCTGTCTTTTAACAATTCTCCCCGACTCATTCTGAACTAGTTCCATTTTGGAACTAGTTGCTTTTTCATTTAATTCCTTTTCTTTGTAAATATTATTAATATGCTTTGATATAGCCTGGGGATTAACTCCAAACATCTTAGCCATCTGCATGCGATTAGCCCATATGGTCTCATTTTTAATATCCCCACGAAGCTCTATAGCTCCTGATGAATTCTGGTATACAACTATTTGATTTTCTTTCTTTTTCCTTATCATAATTATATTATACCTTATTTTTCTCTTCTTTATAATAAAAACTGTTGTTAATATTAATATTTATTCCCCCACCCCCCGGGGTGGGGGAATTTTCTATTTTTATTAATCTTTTTATGCTAAAATTACTTTATCATGAACAGAACTTGGCTTATTGTATTTGGAGACTTTGCGTCATTTTTAGTATCATTTATACTGCTTATCTTCATTCGTTTTGACAAAATAGACTATATTTATGCTTTCAATAGCCATATGGTGCCGTTTATCATTCTCTACTTATGTTGGGTCCTTATCTTCTATATCTTTGGACTTTATGACCTGATCAATATCAAGCCAACCATACCCTACCTGAAGAGATGGATTATGGCCCTTGCATCATCTTTCGTCTTAGGATTGCTTCTATTTTATTTCCTACCAATTTTCGGTATTTCTCCGAAAGTGAATCTAGTCATTCAGGTCGCATTATTCGGCTTCTTCTCTTTCTTGTTTCGCCGAATTATATATACCCTCTTTGCTAGGACTCTGATAGAGCCTGCTATCCTCGTTGGAGATTCACCTTCACTAATAGAACTAGAGAAGACTATCAAAGCTAATCCTCAGATAGGACTACAGATTATAAAACATTTTAAAAATACAAATGACATAGACTCTCATCTAGAAGAAATTAAAAGTCCTGTTATTATCCTAGATAAAAATATAGAAGTATCTGAAAAAAATATTTTAAATCTTTATAAAAAAGGAATAGAGATTATGGATACTGCCAAGGCTTATGAAAAATATTTATTGAAAATTCCAGTCGCTTATATCGATATGTCATTCATTATTGAAAACGTAGACACTAGAAAAAATCTATTATACACATCGACAATATTTATAACTGATAGGATATTTGCATTATCCTTACTTGTCATTACTTCTCCATTATTAATCCTAGCGATGATTGCCAGACTAATAGAAGATGGCCGTCCAATATTTATAAAACAGAAAAGGGTTGGGCTAAATGGTAAAGTATTTGATTTATATAAATTGAGGAGTATGATAGTTCTATCTTCTGATGGATCAGCAGAGACAACAGAGGCCAAATGGTCTACAGGCAAAGATGACACTCGAATAACCCCCTTGGGCAAAATTGTGAGGAGGCTCCACATCGACGAGATACCTCAAATGATAAATATCCTAAAGGGTGACTTGTCCCTTGTAGGACCCAGGCCCGAGAGACCAGAGTTCGTCACTCCACTTGAAAAGACAATCCCCCACTATGATCTTCGTCATATCGTTCGCCCTGGATTTACTGGCTGGGCTCAGATTAAATACAGATATGCAAATACAATAGAGGATTCAAAAGAAAAATTTGAATATGATTTATATTATATAAAGAACAGAAACATCTTCCTCGATTTCGGAATCATCCTTAGAACTATACAGATAATTTTTACACATTAAGGGAAAACTGCCATTCACTTGATAATATTGCAAAAATACACACAAAATTGTAATCTATAAGAAAGATTTGAACAAATAACTAAAAATATAAATATGAAAAAGATATTCGTTTCTGGGTGTTATGATATCCTGCATGGAGGACATATAGAATTCTTTAACCAAGCGAAGGCTCTCGGGGATTATCTTGTTGTATGTTTTGCTGGAGACAAATCCCTTGAACTTCATAAACACAAGAAATCTTCCCTACCTGAAGCTCACAAAAAAAAGCTTCTAGAATCACTATCTATGATAGATGAAGTGGTCATTGGGGACTATCTAGGAGAACTTGGACTTGATTTCAAAGAGCACTTTCTTCGAATCAAACCAGATATCCTAGTGGTAACAGAAGATGATAGATATGAAGAACAAAAAACAAGGCTTTGTAATGAAGTGGGAGCAAAATATGTAGTCCTACCAAAAACTTTGAATTTTGAAAAAATATCTACAACGGAAATAATTAGTTATATAAAAGCCCCTACAGAAATAGCTCTACGTGTAGACTTTGCTGGAGGATGGCTTGATGTACCTAAATTTTCTAGAGAAAATTCATACATTGTAAACTGTACTATAACTCCTACTGTAAGCCTAAATAAATGGGATTATGAAATGGGAGGAGGACTTGGTGGATCGGCAGCATATTCAATTCTAACTGGTAAGAATAGCATCCAGTCGGAACTTGATTTAGGAGTAGGATGGCAAGATCCTGCTGTAATTCTTGAGACAGGTTTATGTGTTTGGAAAAGTGGAAAAAGGCCAGAATTAGAATTTAAAACTAATTCCAGTCTTTTAAATGGCAAAATGGCTCTTCTTTGGACTGGTAAAAATCATACAACATACAATAACGTAGATTTAAAACGAGACTTTGAGAAAATTGTTGAAGCCTCAATACTAGCCCGAGAAGCACTAAATCCACTCAATATGGATTATGCTAAATTATGTAAGGCTGTGAATCTAAGCTATGAAGTTCAGCTAGATGAAGGTATGAATCCTCTCTATAGCTATAATGAACTAGCAAAGAAATACAGTGGTGGTGGACATGGAGGATATGCATTGTATATGTTTAAGAATGAAAAAGAAAGAAATGAATTTCTTAAACTAAAAAATACATTAAAAATTGAACCTTATATCAAAAATCATTAATAATACCCCATAGACCTTGTCTATGGGGTAAATTATTTATATATGAGTGGGAAAAAAACATTAAAAATGCTAATATATGCCTATGAACAATACTCATAAAGCTCTTACAAAGCCGAAAAAAATAACTGGTTTTACTTGTAGCGCTTTTGATTTATTACACGCGGGTCATCTTTTAATGCTTAAAGAAATTAGATCTCAATGTGATTATCTTATAGTTGGACTTCATACTAATCCAAAAATAGACAGACAAGAAAAAAATAAGCCAATAGAAAGTGTAAAAGAACGAAAAATTAGACTCCAAGGTTGTAGATATGTAGATAAGATAATCGCCTACAATACAGAAGTAGATCTATATAACCTATTAAAAAAGATTAAACCGGATATTCGTTTTATGGGAGCTGATTGGAAAAATAAACCAAACTATTCTAGAGACAAACTCCCAAACATGAAAGTTGTATACAATAGCCGTAATCACAACTATTCAACAAGTAATTTAAGAAAGAGAATTATTAGAAGTGAAAATAATTTCAAAAAATGCTAAAATAATTTAATGAGCAATACTCATGCCACTATTATAAAACCCAAGAAACTCTTTAGTTTTTCTAGCTTGAGTGAAATTTGGGAATATAGAGAACTTCTCTTTTTTTTCACATGGAGAGATCTGAAGGTTCGATACAAACAGACGGCCATAGGTGCTCTGTGGGCTATATTTCAACCATTCATAACAATGGTTGTTTTCTCTGTTTTCTTTGGAGAGTTACTCAAAATCCCTTCTGATGGAGTACCTTACCCTATCTTCGTCTATACGGGACTTCTCTTCTGGCAGTTCTTCTCAAGTGCTCTTTCTGATACAAGTAACGTACTCATCACCAACCAAGCAATTATTACAAAAGTCTACTTCCCTCGCCTTATACTTCCCCTCTCTTCAGTCATGACAAAATTTATAGACTTTGGGATTGCTTCAGTTATTCTTGTTGGCATGATGATTTTCTACGGCTATACACCACACCTTTCTGGATTATTCATTATCCCATTACTTCTTATTATTACTTTTATGGTTTCTACAGGACTTGGGCTTTTCCTTGCATCTATCAATGTGAAGTATAGAGATGTAAGATATGCCCTACCATTCTTCATTCAGATACTCATGTTCGTCACTCCTGTTATCTACCCTGCTTCTATTGCTGGTAAATATTCGTGGATTCTTGCCCTAAACCCAATGATGGGAGTCATCCAGAGTGCGAGAGCGGCACTCCTAGGTACAACAGTTCTCAACTGGACACTTGTCTCTATTTCACTACTTGCAACATTCATATTGATGTTGATAGGTATTTATACATTTAAAAAGACAGAGCGATATTTCGCCGACATAATTTAAAATTAATACATGAACAACTCTTCCATAATCACAGTAAAAAATATTAGCAAGAAATACAATATAAACCATCAGAGAGGTGGGTATATTGCTCTTCGAGACGTCATAACTAATATTTTTAAAAATCCATTTACATTCTTGAAATCAAAAACTAAAGAAGTTTTAGGAATAGAAACAAAGGAAGAATTCTGGGCTCTTAAAGACGTAAATTTTGAAATTATGAAGGGTGAAGTTGTCGGCATCATAGGCAGAAATGGTGCAGGTAAGTCAACTCTACTTAAGATCCTTTCTCAGATCACTCCCCCAACTACCGGAGAGATTAGAATAAATGGCACAGTAGGAAGCTTGCTTGAAGTCGGTACAGGCTTCCACCCAGAACTCACAGGGAGAGAGAACATTTTCCTCAATGGTGCAATTCTTGGAATGAAGAAGAAAGATATCGTCAGAAAGTTTGATGAAATAGTGAAGTTCGCTGATATTGAAAAATTCCTCGATACTCCCGTCAAGTACTACTCTAGTGGCATGTACGTACGGCTCGCCTTCTCCGTCGCTGCTCATATGGAGACAGATATACTAATCATCGACGAAGTCCTAGCCGTCGGCGACGCCGAATTCCAGAAAAAGTGTTTAGGAAAAATGAATGAAATAACAAAAGAAGAAGGAAGAACTATTCTTTTTGTGAGTCATGATATGGAAGCAGTTAAAAAATTATGTTCTAAAGTGCTACTTTTAAAAAATGGACGTGTTAATTTTTTTGATAAAACTTATAAGACAATAGAACATTATCTTAATAATTTAGAATCAAGTACGTCAGTTTTTGAAAAGGATAGAAAAGATCGAGAAGGATTAGGAAATGTAAAAATTAAAGATTTTAGAATTTTAACCACAAATGGAATTAAAACTGGTGAAGATATTTCTTTTGTCGCAAATTATGAAAATTATGAAGATGTAAAAATAACGGAATTTGGTGTTAGTATATGGGATATCAATAACTATAAATTAATCAGTATCTCAAGCCAATTTAAAAATCAGCTAAAAAATATACCCCAAAATGGAGAGATTCAATGTACAATAGTTAAATTACCTCTTGTGAGAGGAGATTATTTTATAAATTTCTTTATCAGTTCAAATCATGGAATTGAAGACTATATAACACATATTAAAAGAATATCTATCGAGGAGTCAAATTATTATAATGGAGAGAAGGTGGTAAATCCTGACTGGGGTAAAATCATTGTTGCACATAACTGGAAAATAAATTAAAATTAATATCTATGATTCAATCAAAAGAAGAATTAGAAGATTGGTATAACTGTGACGATCCATGGAAATATGATAATGACCCACATGATATAAAAAGAAAAGAAATTTTCTTTTCTGAGTTACCTGTAAAAAATTTTATAAATGTCCTAGATATTGGTTGTGGTAATGGATTTATTACAAATGATCTACCCGGTAAATCAATTATAGGGGTTGATTACTCCACAAAAGCAATAGAACAGGCAAAAAGTAAATGCAAAAAAAACATTAAGTTCATTCAGGCGTCAATTTTTGATCTTAATCAAGTTTTTGATAAAAAATTTGATTTAATTGTAATAACAGGAGTATTATACCCGCAGTACATAGGTAATGCAGAAAATTTAATTTATGCATTAATTGATAATTTATTGGAGGATAACGGATACTTAGTATCAGTACATATTGACGATTGGTACAAATCGCGATTCCCTTATTTACTTATTAAAGATTATAATTATGAGTACAGAAATTATAATCATAAATTAGAAATTTATATAAAATGATTTTAATGTATCACAAAGTACATCCTGACTCCCCTACTAAATGGTGGGTTGATGTAAATAATTTTTACAGACAAATGGTTGAGATAAAACACAAAAAAATTGTGTATCTTGATGATTATGATCCATCAGACCCCAATCATGTTGTTATAACTTTTGATGGGGTATACAACAATGTATTAATGTTCGCAGCTCCTATATTAAATAAATTTAAATACCCTTTTGAACTATTTGTTACTAGTAATTATATAGGACTAAATAATAATTTTGATAAAGGTGAGCTCTTAGCAGACTTTGCTGGTATTGATGATCTAAAAAAACTTATAAAACTTGGAGGTAGACTCCAGTGGCACACAAAATCTCATTTAAATTTAAAAGACATAAACGATGAAAACATAATAAAAAATGAACTAGAGATACCACTAGAAATAAAAGAAATAGATAAAAATGGATTTAAATGGTTTGCTTATCCATATGGAGAATTCAATACTAATGTAGTAAATGAAGTTAAAAAACAATTTAAAGGAGGGTTAAGTTGTTCTCAGGGTAATGATAGTGATGTTTATATATTAAATAGAGTAACATGCACAAATGAAACTTCATTTAAAAAAGCAACAATTGCTTGTATTATCGCGTCATATAATTATGGAAGATTTATCATTGAAGCAATTGAGTCAGTATTAAGACAAACTATTTTACCAGACGAAATACTAATATCTGATGATTGTTCTACTGATGACACAAGAGATATTGCCTTAGATTACAAAAGAAGATATCCTAAATTGATTAAATATAATAGGAATGAACAAAATTTAGGAGTTGTAAAGCATTTTAATAAGGCAATAAACTTAACGTCATCAGATTATATTTTCTTTTTAGGAGCTGATAATAGAATATTAAGTAATTATATTGAAGAATGTAAAATGATTCTTGATTCTAGTGAGAAAATTGCTATTGCTTATACTGATTTTGCTTTATTTGGTGATAGAGCTAAATTAGTTTATGAAAAATTTAATAATCTTTATCAAAATGGAGTAAAAGAAAATTTTTATATAATTAAATTCCCAGAATTTAATGCAAAAAAACTAGAATTAGAAAACTATATTCATGGTTCTTCTATGTATAAAAGGAATATTTTTGATTTAATAGGTGGATATTTAGATTCAGAAGATACAGCTGAGGACTATAATTTATTCTTGAGAATGATAAAATCTGGATATATTGCAAAAAAGTCTTCAAACACATTACTTGAATATAGACAGCATTCAAGAGATCAAATAAATGAAAAACTATCAAGCTATTCAAAACAACTTTATTATAAAAGAAGGATACAAGAACTTGAAAATATCATTAAGCAATCTCAGGCAACATATTTATATAAATTTATTGTTATTTATATCAAGGTTAAAGATATAATTAAATACAAAGGTTTTTGGGGTCTTATAAAGACTATTATAAAAAAATTATTATATATTAAACTAAATAAATGAAACCAAAAGTTTCCATCTGTATACCAGCATACAAAGAACCAGAACTTATTAAGATTTGTTTAGAATCAATAGTTAAACAAACCTTTAGTAATTATGAAGTTGTAATCACTGACGATTCTCCTAATAATGAATTGGGTATTATTATAAATAGTTATAAAGACAAAATAAAAAATATTCGATATTATAAAAACGAAAGTAATAAAGGCTCTCCTGAAAATTGGAATGAATGTGTACGAAAAGCTCAAGGAGAATACATTAAAATAATTCACCACGATGATTGGTTTGTAGATGAAACATGCTTGCAAAAGTTTGTTGATCTTTTGGACAATAATCCAGAAGTAAATTTTGCATTTAGTGCATGTAATTCCTGTGATAGGGATAGAGAGCTAATTTCTGTACACAAAATAAACAATGCGACATTAGAAGGGTTAAAAAAGAATTATGAAACTCTTTTTCTTGGTAATTTTATTGGCGCACCAAGTGTAACAATTTATAGGAAACAAGTAAATTTAGAATATAATAAAGACCTAATGTGGTTAGTTGATATTGATTTTTATACTAAAATACTCTCAATTAATAATAAGTTTGCTTACTGTAATGACATATTAATGAACGTAACAGCAGATAGTGATCATCAAGTTACAAAACAGTGCGAAAACAACAAAGAAATTGATTTATCGGAATCAATATACCTATACTCAAAGATTAAAGATATAATAATTCGTATTAAATATTTATCAATATTAAGATATAAGTTTTATAAATATAAAATTAATAAGATAGAAGATATCCCATCAAAAAATAATTTACAAATATATCCTGAGTTTATACTACTAATTAAATTAAATAGTATAAGAAAATTTATCAAAAACATATTAACAAAATGAGTAATTTTAAAAAAATAGTTCCCTCTTTTATAAAAAAACCTATCAAAAAAATATATCTATATATTAATTTTATAAGTGATTTTTTGCTATTTAGAAAAAAATCAAAAGGAACAAATCGTTTTGAGATTAAATGGAAGAATAGATACCCCCAGCTTTTTGACAAAACAAAAGGTACTGATTTCGATACACACTACACATACCACCCAGCTTGGGCGGCTAGACAGATAGTAGAGATTAAGCCATCCAAACATGTAGATATATCTTCGATATTAGGCTTCTCTGCCATGCTATCTGCATTTGTACCAGTGGAATTCTATGATTACCGACCGGCAAATATAAAATTAGATAATTTAACATCAAAAAAAGCAGACCTTACTTCCTTGCCTTTTAGTGATAATAGTATTGAATCGCTTTCTTGTATGCATACAATAGAGCATATTGGCCTTGGTAGATACGGAGACCCAATAGATCCCGATGGTGATATCAAGGCAATAAAGGAATTATCGAGAGTCCTAGCTGTAAATGGTAATTTGCTTTTTGTTACCCCAATAGGAAAACCAACTATACAATTTAATGCACACCGTATATACTCATACGATCAAATTATGAGCCGCTTCTCAGACCTAACCCTAAAAGAATTTTCATTGATACCTGATAACGGAAAAGATACTGGTATAATATATAACGCGACAAAAGAGTTAGCTGATGAGCAGAATTATGCTTGTGGATGCTTTTGGTTTATTAAAAAATAATTATGGAAAATATTAAAATTTCGGTAATAATACCAAACTGGAACGGAGAAAAGATTCTTGAATCTGTAATAAGAAGTTGTCTTAATCAAACATTATCCCCCTTTGAAATTCTTGTTTGTGATGATGGATCTACAGATAATAGTAAAGAAATTGTAGAAAGAATAAACGATCCCAGAATAATATGGATCCCCTCTCTACACTCTGGTACTCCTGCGGTCCCAAGAAATAATGGTATGAAAGCAAGCCACGGAGACTGGATTGCTTTTTGTGACAATGATGATGAATGGATACCTACAAAACTTGAAAAGCAAATACATTTAGCTGAAAAACTAAAATGTAAGGCTATTTGTACAAGTGCTTTAATTAGAATAAATGGCACCATAAATAATAACCTTGTTTCAAATTGGAAAAAAGAAACTATTAAATTTAGTGATATTTTGAAAAGTAATGATATTGTATGTAGTTCGGTTATGATACATTCATCCTTAATTAATACAATAGGGTCATTTTCTTCAACAATTAATTATAGAAGTTTTGCTGATTATATATACTGGCTAAGAGTACTGACCCAGACAAATTTTGCCTTTGTGAAGGAACCATTGGTAATATATGATGACCATCCAGAGACAAGCATCAGGTCTGATAAAATTTCAGATGAAGAATTAAGAAAGGCTTCTTTTGAGAATCTAATCGAGTGGATGAATCAAAGCAAAAAGAGCCAATATGAATTTTTGTGTTTTAAATTACAAATAATGATTTATAAAATTAAGAACAAAATATTGTTAAGTATTAAGAGTTTAATAAAACAATTAATTAAATGAGAATAGGAATCTTATACATTTGCACAGGGAAATATTCAATCTTTTGGAAAGATTTCTATTTGAGTATGGAAGAAAGGTTTATCACTGATAGTGAGAAGTATTACTTTGTCTTCACAGACAGCGCAGAGCTAGATTTTGAGAAAGAGAATCCAAGAGTCCATAGAATATACCAGGAGAACCTGGGTTGGCCTGAGAATACCTTGATGCGTTTTCATGTATTCCTGAATAAAGAAAAGGAACTAGAAGATATGAATTACTTATTCTTCTTCAATGCCAATCTAATAGTTTTAGAAAAAATAACTGCGGATAATTTCCTTCCAAATGAAAACGAGAATCTAGTTGCTACATTGCACCCTGGATTTTATAATAAAAATAGAAAAAAGTTTACATATGAGAATAATAAAAAGTCCACTGCCTTTATATCTAAAGATCAAGGGCAATATTATTTTGCTGGTGGATTAAATGGAGGTAAAACTACCAACTTCATAGAAGCAATGAAAGTAATGCGAGATAATGTAGATATTGATAAGAAGAATAATATTATTGCAAAATGGCACGATGAATCACACTGGAATAGGTATGTTCTGAACAGAACAGATGTGAAAATACTACCCCCATCGTATCTATACCCTGAAGGCTGGCCTCTTCCCTTCAATCCTATAATACTTATACGAGATAAGAATAAGTATGGTGGACATGCTATATTAAGAAGTATAAAAGTAAATAAATTTAAAGTACATTTTTTAAAAATGAAAAAAATTTTTCATAAGTTTTACAATAAATACCTTGAGTTCAAAATGGTTCTTTTTGAATTTAAAAAACCAACATACTCTAATTTAAATAAATTTAATTTAAAAAATACAAAATTTATATTGATAACAATAGCTTTTAATAATGTTGAAATTATTAAATTCCAAAATGAAAAGGTTATGGAAAACTTAAAAGACGACTTTAGTCATATAATAGTTGATAATTCAAGTACAAAAAATGTCTCAGGCGAAATATTTAAATATTGCAAAATTAATAATATTCCATATGTTAAATTACCAAACAATACTTTTGAAAAAAGTCCGAGTAAATCTCACGGCAAGGCCTTAAATTGGGCATACAGAAATATTATTAATAAATATGAACCTGCATATTTTGGATTTATAGACCATGACATCATACCATTTAAGGAAACCTCTATAACAAATTACATAAAAAATGGGGCTTGGGGGTTAATACAGGAAAGAGAGGAAAAATGGTATCTTTGGCCTGGTTTTTGTTTTTTTAAATTTGCAGAAGTAAGAAAATATAAAATGAACTTTATGCCTTATCGCGGACTAGATACTGGAGGATCAAACTATCATTCATTATATAAAAATATAAATAAGAATAATATCTTAAAAATAAGACAAACATATTTTGACCTGGATAAAAATGAAAAAGTAACTAAATTTGACACTTCAGAAAATATAGTAGAGGTTCTTGATGACTGGGTCCACATAATGAGAACTTCAAATTGGAATAATCAAGTAAGTAGTAAAAATTCAAAATTCAATGAGATTATATATATAATAAAAGAGAAGTTTTGATTACCAGTTTTCTTTATAAAATTTGGTTAATTTATTTAAGGTAAATTTAATAGGCAACTTTAAAATAAATCCATAAACTACTATCCTGACATAGGCTCGGATTAATGCTCCAAAATAGTTGGGGTATTTATTTTTATATTTTTTTATTAAAATTATGTTTTTCTTAAATTGCCCCAATTTATTTGTTGAACTAATACTTCCCCCTCTTAATGTAAATTTAACTGCATAAGTGGGCAGATTGACCAATTTACCTACAGTTCCTAATTTTAACCACAAATCATAATCCTCTACATGCCGAGTTTCTTTCGATTCATCGTACCCTCCTAAATCAACAACTACATTTTTTCTAAACATAATACTCGAGTGAATAAAACAACTCTTAGTAAGAATTTTATTTCTTATCTCCATATCACTCTCTGGTAATAAATATCTAAATAATTCTTTACCATTTTCATTCACAACTATTACCCCAGTACCAACTAGAACATGGCCAGAATTATCATTTAGAAATTCAACTTGCTTTTTAAGCTTATCCGTATCTACCCATTCATCATCGTCATCTATCCTGGCTATATACTCCCCTTTTGATTCCTTTATACCCTTGTTTAAAGTTTTCTGGATGCCTAAATTTTTTTCATTTTTTAAGAAAATAATTCTTCTATCTTTCTTTATATATTCTTTTACAATTTCTTCCGTATTATCAGTGAGACCATCATCTATAATTAATAATTCCCAATTCGAATTACTTTGTGCGATAACACTATCAATCGATCTATTAATATATTCCCCCGCATTTTTCCATGTAGGAAGTATAATTGATACTAGTTTTTCCATGTTTATATCCTTATCCATTCTTTTGGTATTAAATCATCACTATTAATACTTTCATCAGCAAACCATTGCTTTGGAACTATTACCACCTTGTCTTTATAATCAGCTAGCCATGCACCCCACCAAGAAAAAGAGCTATTGGGAATTATGAAGTTGTGGC
>LBPS01000011.1:3089-25425 GCA_000990325.1 Candidatus Nomurabacteria bacterium GW2011_GWE2_34_25 | reverse complement strand
ATACGTATCCGCACAATGGATTTCACTTTGGGAGATGGCAGTGATCTTTTCACCAATCCACCCAACATTAGTAATAATTATTTTAATTATTCTTGGATTCGTATTATTTAGAAAAAGAATGCCAAAAGTAGAGATAGTTTAGAAATATAACTATTAAAAAATTTCCCGCCACAACTTCATTAGATGTTGGCGGGGGATTTTTTTAATCATTATTCATTTTATATGATATTATTATAAAATAATGGAAACTTATGATAAGGGAAAAATAGGGGAACTAATTTCTTGGGGAGGGGAGCATTTTGTCTATAATTATGGAGAAGATAAGGTTATAAAATTTTCATCTCTTTTTTATATTATTGGCAAAGATAAAGCCCTATTGAAACTAGAGAAAGATTACAAAATATGCCAAGAATTTTTTGGTGGATATATTTTGCAGACTGAAGCGATGGTTTCTCCAAATAAAAAATACTTTGTTCAAGTTCAACCAAAAATAAACGGTAGGTTTTTGTATTCTAAAGATTTAGAGAATGAAGAAATAAGAAAACAATTTATAGAAATTATAGATAGTTATAACAAGATGATTAAGAGCGGGGATCCTGAAGTAGATTTAATAGGAAGAGGGGGAGTGTTGAATCCATGTTTAAGTAATATTTTTGTAACGGATAATAATAAATTAAAGATTATTGATGCAACTCTTTTGAGTGTAGAAGGTTTTACTTTTTTGAGACTTTATATATTCCTTTTACGTAAGATAGTTATTTATATTCAAAATAGGACAATCAAACTTTTTATAAATAAAATAAATAATCATAATTAGTTAAACATTAAAAAATCCCGCATATGCGGGATTTTTTAATGGGTATCATCATATTTAGGAAGTCGGACTTCCTAAATATTAAAACCAGAATGAAACCAAGATTGGAACTAGGATCAATGCAATGATGTTTAATATTTTAATCATTGGATTGATGGCTGGACCAGCGGTATCTTTGTAAGGGTCCCCGACGGTGTCGCCAGTAACTGCTGCCTTGTGAGCATCACTACCTTTACCACCATGATTGCCAAGTTCAATGTATTTCTTGGCATTGTCCCATGCTCCACCACCGGAAGTCATTGAGATTGCTAGGAATATTCCTGTAATGATTGAACCGACTAGAAGTCCACCTAGAGCTTCTGGTCCAAGGATGAACCCGACAAGGATAGGACTTACAACAGCGATAACTGCTGGAAGAATCATTTGCTTGAGAGCACCAGTAGTTACGATATCTACGCATGTAGCGTAGTCAGGTTTACCACTTCCATCCATGATACCTTTGATTTCACGGAATTGTCTGCGAACTTCTTCGACAACTTTACCAGCTGCTTTCCCTACGGCTTCCATACATAGAGCACTGAAGTAGTAAGGAAGTAGTCCCCCGATAAGTAGACCAGCGATAACCATAGGATTACCGAGGTCAAATTTCAAAACGTGTCCGAGGTCTGCGAATTCTTGTGTATAAGAAGCGAAGAGGACGAGCGCAGCGAGCCCGGCTGATCCGATAGCATAACCCTTAGTAACAGCTTTTGTAGTGTTGCCAACTGCGTCAAGAGGGTCAGTAACATTACGAACACTCTCCGGTAGGCCTGCCATTTCTGCAATACCACCAGCATTGTCAGTAATAGGACCAAATGAATCGATAGCCACTATGATTCCTGTTAGAGAAAGCATGGACATTGCTGCGATAGCTACTCCGTAAAGTTCACCGAAATGATAAGAGATTAAAATTCCAGCGACGATAGTAAGTAAGGGAAGAGCCGTCGCCTTCATTGAAACTGCAAGTCCTTGAATGACGTTTGTGCCGTGTCCTGAGACTGAAGCTTCCGCAATAGACTTCACTGGAGAGTAAGCTGTTGAAGTGTAGTATTCAGTTATAACTATTATCAAAGCTGTAACAGCGATACCTACCAATGCACATATATATAGTGCATTTACAGAAAATAATCCGTTGTCAGCCATAAGCCATTTTGTAATAGGGTAGAAAGCAACAGCTGAGATAACTCCAGCAGCTATGAGGCCTTTATACAAAGCGCCCATGATATTGTTATTCTTTCCAAGTTTTACAAACCATGTACCGATGATTGAAGAAAGTATTGCTACTCCGCCAATTGCTAGAGGGTAGATGACTGCGTTTTGGAAGCTTGCGAACATAAGAGAACCTAGAAGCATTGTTGCGACGGAAGTCACGGCGTATGTTTCAAATAAGTCTGCGGCCATACCTGCACAGTCTCCGACGTTGTCTCCGACGTTGTCGGCGATAACTGCAGGGTTACGAGGATCATCTTCGGGAATTCCAGCTTCAACTTTTCCGACAAGGTCAGCTCCGACGTCAGCAGCTTTTGTAAATATTCCTCCTCCAAGACGAGCGAAGACTGAGATCAAGCTTGCTCCAAATGAAAGTCCGATAAGAGACTTGACGGCACCAGCTCCGACAAATTTTTCTGCAATGATGTAGAAAACTGTGACTCCAAGTAAAGCGAGTCCAACAACCAAGAGTCCTGTGACTGTACCACCCTTGAAGGCAAGAGAAAGAGCTTCTTTAAGACCTTTCTTTGCTTCTTCGGTTGTACGGACATTGGCACGAACAGAAACGTTCATGCCGATGTATCCTGCAAGAGCAGAAAGGATAGCTCCGAAAATGAAACTTATAGCCATCATCCATCCTAGCATTGGTACAAAGCCGATGATAAGGAATAGTATGACTGCAATAATTCCGATAGTTTTGTATTGGCGATTCAAGTATGCACTAGCACCTTCTTGGATAGCTTTCGCAATTGCTTGCATTTTTGCGTCTCCTGTACCTTTCTTGAGAACAACTCTAATTAAAAATAGACCGTATAATATTGCAATTATAGAACTTATAAGAGCAAAAATAATAAATGGATTCATATGTTTATTATATTAATTATTAATTTTGGAAAATTTTTGGAATAGCTCTTCTCATCGGGTCCGCATAATTTCTTGCTAGAAATTTGCTCATTGCTCGGGCCGTCGCCCTCCGCCGGCCCCTCTGATAAGACTATTCCAAAAATTTTCTTACTACTTTCTACTAACTATTTTTCATCCGTGCCATCATCGACGATGCCACCATCTAAGATATCATCTTCACTTAACTCCTCATCATTTGTGACTGCTGTTGCTTCCATACCTTTGATGTCGATTCTCCATCCTGTGAGCTTTGCGGCGAGACGAACGTTCTGACCACCCTTACCGATAGCGAGGGAGAGTTGATCCACTGCGACTTCGATAGAAGCCTTGTGTTCTTGTTCAAAAACCTGAATAGACAGAACATTGGCTGGAGAAATAGCACTAGCAATATAAGTAGCAGGATCGGAAGACCAAGGGATGATGTCTATCTTCTCACCATTAAGTTCATTCATAACAGTTGATACTCGAACTCCTTTCTGTCCGACACATGATCCGACAGGATCGACGTGTTCATCATTGGAGTAAACTGCGATTTTTGAACGAGCACCTGCTTCACGAGCAATAGACTTGATCTCGACTACACCACTTGCTATTTCAGGAGCTTCCATTGAGAATAGCCCTTCAATAAGTTGTGGATGAGTACGGGAAAGTTTAAGGTTGACACCACGAGGAGTTTCTTCGACAGAATAAAGATAAGCCTTGATTCGCTCACCTTGTCTGTAGAATTCTCCGGGGATTTGTTCTTCAGGAAGGATGATACCTGTGGCTCGATTGAAATCGATATAGACTATTCCTCTCTCAACCTTTTGGACTACACCATTTATAATTTCGCCTTCTTTGCTTCCGTATTCATCGACTATTGCACTTCTTTCTGCTTCACGAATTTTCTGAATGATTACTTGCTTAGCTGTTTGAGCAGCGATACGTCCGTAGTCGTTTTGGTTTTCAAGAGGGAAGATAAGTTCTTCTTCAAGCTTTACACCACTTTTTATTTTCTTTGCATCTTCAAGGAGGATATGATGTTCCTCATTGAAACGAACACGATTGTCATCTTCTGCTATTTCTTCTTCGTCGTCATCTTCTTTGGTCATACGAACGAGCGTATCATCCACGACGATTTTAACTTGATAGAATTCCATCTCGCCTGTTTCTATGTCTATCTTGTTGCGAATGATTTGGCCCTTTTTGCCATAATCTTTCTTATAAGCTGCGGCTAGGGCTTGCTCGATCGCGTCTATAATCTTTTCGCGAGGAATTTTGCGTTCCTGTTCGAGTTGCTCGAGAGCCGACTTCATTGTTTTTAAATCTAACATTTTTTTAATTACAAATTACTGATTACTAATTACCAATTAATAAAGAGAATTCGTTTTTTATTAAGTTTTACTTACTATTAAATTGTGTTTTACCAGATACGACATTTGGTAAAAATAAAAGCCAGTTTTGTGACAGGCCTTACATTTATAATGCTACCGCAAGAGGGTACATTAGTCAATATTAAAAACACCAGTCAAGATTAAGTCTTTTGACTGGTGTTTTTAATAATTTCTCAATAATTCATCTATTAAAACTCTTTTTCAATTTCAACCAAAAGTGATTCATTGTCAAAGGTTGTAGCACTGTCTATGTATTCTGTGATTTCTTTCGATTCTCCTTCTGTTACCACAGTATTCACTTTATTGGTGACTTGGGGAGCTTCTTGATTAATAGGAGCTTTGTTTTTAGAGTTTAAGAAAACTATCGCTCCTATGATAATTGCGATAACTACAATTATGATTATAGCTATTGTTGTTTTATTTGTATTTGTTGTTGGTTCCATAAATATATTTTATTAGTTTATATTACTAGGCTTATTCTTTATCTACACTTTTTACACTACCATTTGCTTGAGCAATAAGAGGTAATATTTTCCTATATTCACTCGCAGCTGTTTTTATAATTTCTTCAGATGATTTCACTAATGTTCGAAGAGTGTCTTTTGATATTTCCTTGTTAACCTGTTCCATGGAGATCATTCTGGTAGCTAAAATATCAGAAATGGCTTTGTCCAGTGCAACCTTAGCTATTTGATATTGAGCCTTAGCCTTAGTCATATCTACCCCTTCTTTTTCTAGGTTACTTATTTTTGCCGATATTTTAACATCAACCTGTGAAAGCTTTCCAGTTTGAGTGTTAAACTTATTGTATATTTTTTCTAAGGCAATTTTTATTTTCTCTTGTGATTTTAGTGCTAGGTTTACTTTTTTCGCACCACTAATATCCGCTAGCTTCTTTTCAATTTCTGTTTTACTAGTTCCAAGATTGGTCCTTAAAACATCTGTTTCTTGTTTCAATTTTGCTTTAAATTCCTCTAATTTTGCTTTATCTATTTCTTTTGGAGCAGTTGCACTCACCGCAGGCTTCGCTGTGGAGGATACTTCTACTGCTTGTAATGTAAACAAAGGAGAAAGTATCATTCCAATAGTTAACATTAATATAATTTTATTTTTTTGCATATTATAATAACAGTTTTAATTTATAATATATAATTATACACCTATACAAACTAATTTAAAACAACCCTTTTTTATTTAAGATATGGTATAATATTGGGAGTGTTTATTATTAACTTATTTAACCATTTTATTATTACTATTTTTATGAAAAATCTATTAAAGTTTACTTTTGTAATTGTTGTTATTTCTCTCTTTTCAATTACTCCTGCATTTGCAGTGGCAGAAACTTCAGAGCAGAAGGCTGTTGCTCCTGTAGTTTTGGCAACTGTAAATATTGTAAATGCTAGTATTGTTTCAGAGAAAGATAATGTTTTCAATATTTCATTCTCTCTTTCAAATCGTGAAGGCTTACAGACAGGAGTGAAGTATGGAGTGAAGCTGGTGAAAGAAAGTACAAAGGGTCAATTCGTCGTAGACGAGAAGATATATGATGAATCTTTAACTCTCAATCCTAACACCGAAGTCAAGAAAGAAGTTACCTATACAGCTCCCGCCTCTCTTTCTGGTTCATATACTCTAATGCTCACTAGTCAAAATATCAATGCTTTCCCATTTGGATCTACAAGCCTTGGCAAGGTAACTCTTAAGGCTACGACTTCTAGCATTCAGATTCTTCCAGAGACTTGTTCTCTTAAAGTAGTAGGAGAGAAGAGTAACGCTACTTATAGTCTAGGGCAAGGAGTAGACATCAAGCCCGAAGAAAGCTTAAAGCTTATTTGCGAAGCGGTAAATCCTTCCAAGACTTCGGTCACAGCTACTCCTACATACGAGACTCGTTATCGTTCTTCATATGGAGATATAATTCCAGCAACAGGCGGAGATAGTACAGCTATTACTTTCAAGGCAGGAGAAAGCAAGTCCGTATCTGTCACATTACCAAAAGCGACAGCCCCTCAAGCTTACGATGTATCCTTCTCTTTAAATACTAAAGATTCAAAGTCTAACCCTGTAGTAGCTCACTATGTCCTTCGAGGTAACAGTGCTACAGTCCAAAGTGTTTCCTTAGATAAAGATTATTACAAAGGGGGAGAGAAGGCACAAGTTTCCTTCGTCTACACTCCTTCTGCTGATTCTTCCGGAATTCGTTTTAGTGCTTCGACAGCGGGAGCTATTAATTCAAAAGTATTAGTAGAAAATGGTAAAGGTAAGTCTTGTGCTAAAGAGCAGACCCAAGCTCTTGCTGACCTGACTTCACCTAAAGTAGACTTAACTTTCCCTATTAGGTCTAAGTGCCTTGATCCGAAGATTACAGTGACTCTGACAGATGATAAGGGCGCAGTCCTCGATCAGAAAGAATTCAACGTGAAGACAACAACAGAGCCTAAGTCAAATTCCAATCTATTCTATATTATCATCGTCCTAGCTCTTCTTGTCATTATCATTCTCTATACTTACATGAAGAAAAAGAATGTTCCTCCAGCTAGTCCTACAAATACTTCAAACCCTACTGACACTAGTACTCCTATTGCGATGATTTTCTTCCTCCTACTTATTGCTGCCTTTGGATTCGTGCCAGCTGGCAAAGCCTCCGCAGATACAGTGACCTTAGATTCAGCTAGATGGGCAGTTGTTAATTTGGATAAAACAACTTACTCTTATCCCAAAGACAGTGTTCGGGCTACTGGTTACATAAGTAGCTCTAGCTCTTCTAGAACTGTTGGCACCATAGAGGTTTCGGTTCCAGCTGCCTCTTCTGTGCGTAACTCAATTTACTCCTTTGCTAAAGATGCTTCTAGTCCCAGTATTGAGACAGCAAGTGGTCTTCCAATTCCTTCAACAAGAGGTACTTACAATGCCACTTTCTATTTGAGCGCTTATACAGGTACGACACCAGCAACTAGTACTCCAGCGACTTATGGTCCTTGTGCATATGTATTAACAAGAGAATGTAATAGTCAAACAATTAGCTATTATCAACACAATAATGACGGTACTTATACCACCTGGACAAATAATACCAGTGGATTAAATGATACTAATAAATATGTAAAAACTGCCGACGCTAGCTCAACTCCCGCTGTCGACAATTACGTAACCTCTACATACAGTAAATCATTTAACGTTATTGTACCGAAGGTAACACCAGTTACAACTGCAGTAACAGTTAACGCAGATGAATCAGTTGGGGTTTCATGGGATACAGAAGATTTTTCAGCAGTATGGTGCGAGTGTCGTTATGGTGATGATAATAAATCTTGTGGTACTGGAACTGATCGTCCTCAGGTAGGAAATAATGGGAGTAATCAGAACTCTTTTAAATTAATTAAGCCAACCACCTTTACTGTCACCTGTACTGATACTTTACCAACCACTCCACCTGTTTACACTTATTACAAATTAAGTCATTGTCCAACCGCTATTAACCCTAGTACTTCTCTCTATCAGACTGGACCTTACTTGACGAATCCATACCCTTCTACGGGTCGGGTGGTAGTCGGGGCAATAGGTAATGGTGAATATAATTACACTGTTATTGATCGCCGTTCGGCAAGTGATCCGACTTCTGGCTCCTTCGGTCTACCTAGTATTGACCAGGTATCAGATTCGGGGGGCAATAGTTGCTCGTACGGTAAATAAAGTCTTATAAGTTACTAAAAACACTCAAAATATTGAGTGTTTTTAGTATTAAAGTCTAAAATATAGGGTAGGAGTTATCCACTCTTTATACACTGTTTTCATTGACAAAGTTGCTTTAATGTCTCATACTTAACTCGAAGAGTATATTGTAATTCGAAAATAATAAACTAAAATAAGAGGAGGAAAAAAAGTGAAAACATTTAGAAGAATTATTATGATGATGATTTCTTTTGTCACCCTCTCTATTTTTTTGATAGGGTGTGAGCAAAAGGAAATCAGTCCGGCGATTGTAGAGGCGAATGCCACTACGTTTTTTGGAAATAGTATCGGCGGAAGTATTGATCCTAGCGGAGTTGCCATCTTACAAGTAGGTGATTCTAAAGTCTATAACATTAACCCTTTTGAAGGGTACTCCATTAAATCTATAAAGGTGAAGGATGTTGAACAACCAATTGCGAATACAATTGAAGTGAAAGCTCTTACACCAGACGAGTTTATTGGAGTTAGTGTGGAATTTGTTCACAATAATGTTATCCTAATAACCCAAGATTATTGGTATTTACTTAGCCTTGAAGATTACACTGGAGATGTTTTGTCTAGCAGTTCAATACTGACTGCCACTCAAAAAAGTGATAAAACTTATTTTAACCTTGATAAAGACAAAACAGTAAAGGCCTATCACCAAGGGGAAACAGACTATTTTGGTATTGTTCGTTGGGAATATTTCTCAAATGATAATACTATAAAGATCGGGACAAATATGAAGAAAGTTGAAGTCTTGACGCCATATCTTTTCACTGTCAGTAAAGGTGCTCTTCAGCCTAATGGGATAATTAATTATCAAAAGACAACTTATTGGAGGCCTAAACCTGGAGAAAAGGCCCCTCAATAGTAGTTTATTATTAAATCGTTTGTTTGATATCTAGTCAAATAAATAAAAAGCCATGAAAGAAGTTTTTCTTCTTTCATGGTCTTTTTCGTTTTTAATTTGATTTCATTTATTAGTAATTATATCGAATAAATTTTTCTGTTTAAGCACTCTTTTTTTACAAGTTTTTTTAAAGAAACAAGATCTTCCGAGCAGATAAACTTAGTGTATTTATTTTCATAAAGAGATAGTGTGTAATAATCTTGATAACAAAGTTTTTCGGCGATTGGATCTTTCTCATTCCAATTACGTATAAAATTAATATTTTTACCATCAGAAAAAAGCATATTCATTGCACTATAAGAATAGCATTTACTTATCTTGATATAATTATCCTTAAATATTTTACTAAAATTCTTAGATGGTGTTTTTGTAATCATCTGAAAAAAAGAAAGTGAGTCACTAATGTTCTCTCTGGTCATTTTTAAAGGAAAGTTTATAGTTCCGTTATGACAAAAAGAAACATTACCCGAAAGGAATGGTTGGGTATTCAATACATCATTTCTACCTCGTGATAACTTCCTTAGATGAGAAATAACTATTTCAGGATTTATATTTTTTATACTTTTTAAAATTAATTCAAAATTATTATCATCAATTATGGATTTAGGGGAACGATAGTATAAAGCGGGGGCTCCATTTTTGTATACAATGATGCCCCATCCGTCTCTGTGACCCTTCGAAATCCCACATAAAGACTTACCATTCTTAGCAAGAACACGAAACTCGCCTAAGGCCTTCACAAGGTCATTAGTCGTAGCACTGGGGTTTTCTGTTTTATATCCAAATAATCTACACATATAAATATAATAGTTAATAAAAAGAGTACCATAAGGTACTCTTTAAAAATAACACAATGAACAAATAACTACAATCAATGAATAATTGAAAGCAAGTTATTAAAGTCACAAAGTATTTGACCATCGTCTCTTCTTGAGAGTGTTCTCACTTCAATGCAAAGACGATCTGAGTACCTTCTTAGTCTGAAATTCCACCAGACAGAGCGCAAAAACATATCAATGTTTTCTTGTTCGGCTTCATCAAATGGTACAAGTTTGCTGTTTATAACTACATCGTGAGATGTAAGTAACTCAACATAGTTTCCGATAGAAGTCGGGCACATAATGCCATACCGGTCAGGACGATAACCTGCTTTTGAACTTTGAATATATTCAACCCACATTTCTTCTTGTGCATATGGGTTTGAGGAAATAAACTTATCACGATTTTCTGATAGTTTGTTCAAAAGATAAATTGCATCCTCTGGCCCTTTTGTTTCAAAAGTAAACTGGACAGATGATATTTTTGAAAGTAGTCCGAGTTGTCTCACTCCATCAAGCTCAAGCCATGAGGCATCACGTTCGTCAGGAATTATCAATAAATCTTCTTCTGTCTCAATTATCGGTGCAAAAAGTGGATAAGCATTACACTTTTCTGCAGCAAGATAAAGATCAGACATAAAAGAATTAATAACACCAAACAAACATTCAGGGTCAGCGGGTGGAGTTGCAACTTCGATATTTTGCCTTCCAAGTTCGTACAATATCTTTGCACCATTTTTTGCAAGTTCAGCGATAAGTACCCCTTTCATAGATACGACCCGCCATCCATCATTCACTAAAATTTTAAAAATTTCTTGAGAACAATCAATTGTAATGGGGTCTCCGTTTGGATAGATAAAATGTGTTTCGATTTCTGCACCAATCCATCCTCTGAAAATAGGATTAAGTCCTTTTGTGAAATAATCATACAATTTTTCTTTTTTCATTTTTTCTAGTTTTTAAATAACAAATTTCATTTCGCAGATTTGTCGTCTTTAGGGTATACAAATCAAAGCCCCTTCCGCTAGGAAGGGGCTGGCTTCGAAAATATAATTTAAGAATGCAAAGACAACCCTTTCCCAGTGTTATTTTGAGAATGAGTATGGTGCATTTTATTTAAAACTATACGGTATCCACCAAGTGGCCCTTTGAGCCACTTTGCTATTCGAGCAACAGTGGTTGAAGATAGCCCAGTTTTATTTGTTATTTCTAAATATTGCGTATTTTTAGAAAGTAAGCGTGCCGCCTCAAGCCTGTTGGCAAATTCGGTTATTTCGTATTTTGTCATAATATCACGAAGAAATGCCTCAGTTTCTCCTTTTGTTTTAAGTAGAATAAAAGAGTTTACTAATTGAATATTTTTTTTGTCTTTCCAATTTATTTCTTTCATATTTCAACTTTATCAAAATAAATTACTTTAGTCAAGTAAAGTAGTATATATGTGTGGATAACTCTATAGACAGAATGCTTGTATATATCGTACTAGTATGATAGTATTTAAATAAATAAGATCATTTAAATAATAAAATAAAACAAGTCGCCCTATGTGGACGCCAAAGTATGGAAAATAAAATACAAAATTATGTTGATTGGAAACGCATAAGCCGAGCTGTTGACCACAGTACAGATAAGAAATTTTCTGTAGAAAAAATTAATGATGTAATTTTAAAACTACAGCTTATGTATGACATAGTCGGCTCATATTCGCAGACACGCTCTATGTTATCATCAATAGGTGAAATTTTGCTTAATGATAATGTACCGAATATCTATGTTCCAGTTTGTCCCGATTACTCTCATATTAATCAACTGTACACAATGGAATATGTATCAAATGGTGTATCTCTTGTAGCCCAAAAGCACATTGATTTTTTGCTTGAAATCAGGAGTATTATACCATCACTAAATGTCATATTTCTTATTGCCGATCAAGAATGTTACGATTCTGTTTTATGTAATAAAATGGGTATATCAACAAATGAATTTAGGTCAAGGATTATTGAGAGTAATAAAGAATTATATTCATCTATACTCCAATTTGGTTGGAAGGCAGAAGAAATGAGTAAAATTGTTCCAGACATCTTATCTAAAGAACAAGAATACTCTTTATGGATTGGTAGCACACCTGAATTTTCAAGACAAATTGATTATGATACTTATAAGCGTGATGTACTTTATAAGAAGATTAATCCACTTTTATCATGGGAAGACAAAAGAAAACGTACCGTACACACCGCTGCTCAGTATTATTGCCTCGGAAAATTTACTAAAGATATGGGGGCACTTATTTGTAATCATACAACGACAAACTTGGCTTGGTATCTAAAAACGGGTGTAGCATTGATTGAAAATCCTATTATTATTTATTAATTATATGTAATATAATAGTGATATAAAATAATAAGGATGGTCTACCATCCTTATTTTATTTATGAAAATATATTTTTTAAAAACAGCCCAATATGACTTAAGAAAAAATAAAAATGATAGATATGACTATCTTTGTGATTTAGGGTTGCAAAAAATTGATCCTCTTCCTCTACATATTAACTCCCTAACTCCTATGACTAAATATGTTATTAACTCCACTCTAAAAAGAGTTGCCTTATCGTTTCAAAATAGTTCAGGATCTATCTTTGTCCCTAGTGACAATCTAAGGGAAGTTATTTTTGACATGAGTACTATGTGTACAAAACAAGAATTTAATAAACTTGGAAGTTCTATCGTCAGGGAAAAGTTTATAGAATTATTTATTAATGATACTTTACCACAGAAGAGGTTATTTTTGTTTGATCAGATTCGGTCAACACTCGAACAAATAAAATTAATTAATTGTGAAGAAATTACTATAGTTTCTCATTCTTTTAAATTAAAGTTATTTGAGGCATATTTAAAAACAAACGGGCAAATAGAATCTCATCCTGAATTGATTAGAAATTATATTTATATAGATAAAAAGACATTTAATTTTAATGAAGGGTTTGAATATATGATATAATATATCAATATGGGTATTAAAAAAGAGAAAAATTTAATAGAAACCTTGATAAACATACATAATGACTCAAAATTGCTCGATACTTTTTTGACTGATTTACTAACTCCTTCAGAATATGAAGAAATAAAGAAAAGGTGGGAGATTGTAAAAATGCTTAATAATGGAGTTAATCAGCATAAAATATCAAAAGATCTTCATGTTGGAATAGCTACGGTGACTCGAGGTTCTAGGGCGTTACGTGATTCAAAGGGTGGTTTTAAAAAGGTGTTGTACTTATAGGCCATAGGTTGAATGTACCTAAGCATTAAAATTTTAAAGTTCATTATGTTATAATTAATTATATGAAAAAAATTATGGCGATTGTTGCCCATCCTGATGATGAAATAATAGGGGTTGGTGGAACCTTAGCAAAACATGTAGCAAATGGAGATAATGTTTTTGTTTTAATTCTTGGTGAAGGGAAAAGTTCAAGATTAAAAGAATATCAATTATTAAATAATGAGACAAAAAATATAATATTAAAAGAAACTGAAAAAGCTCTATCTATTATTGGTATAAAAGAATATAAATGTTTAGAATTTCCTGACAATAGATTTGATACTTTACCTTTGCTTGATATTATTAAAACAGTTAGTGGGTATATAAAAATTAATGAACCTGAGATAATTTATACTCATCATTTTGGTGATTTAAATATAGATCACAGAATTACTTTTGAGTCGGTAATAATATCTTCTAGGACTATTGAATCTTCTTTTGTCAAAGAAATATATTTATTTGAGACCTTATCATCAACAGAAATGTCCGGATCAGTTCCTCAAAGATATTTTATACCAAACTATTTTATTAAAATTAATGATTATTTAGAAAAAAAACTTGAAGCAATGAAAGCATATATATCTGAAGTTCGAGAGTTTCCCCATCCTCGTTCTATTGAAGCTATAAAATATAATGCTTTATTATGGGGGTCCAAAAACAATACAACTGCAATGGAAGCTTTTTATTGTTTCAGAAAAATAGATTAATATGATTAATATTTCAATGCCATATAGAACTGGATCACCTGAACAGGTTCCTCTTGAATATTTAATTTCAAATAATTTTAAGATAGAAGCTAATGTTTTTGATATTAATCAATTACTCGCAGAAGAGTCAATTCATAAATTAACAAAAGAGCTGTTTGATTTTCAATCTCTTTCTAGAAATATAGTTGGTTCATTACATTTTCCAACTGATAATGCAGATTATTTGTCTGATCCTGAAAAATACAAGGCATTAATCAGTGCTATTAATATTTGCTCTGAAACGGGTATTTCTATTATTGTACTACATTCAAATTATATTATTTCATCCAATTTATTTAATAAAAATGATATTGAAAATATTAGAAATGGATATTCATCTTTATTGTCTGATATTGATTTATATATAACAAAACAAAATATTAAGGTTTTGATTTGTATAGAAAATATGCCAATTATTGGTAATGATGGTATTGATTTTGACTCAGTATTTATTTTTCCTGAAGATTTTGTATTTATCAAAAATCTTAAGAATATGGCTGTTACTTTGGATATTTGCCATTGGGGTTTTACTTGTGAATTTATGAAATCTATCGATAATATTCATCCATATATTGAGTCTAAAAAATCTATTAAATTTAATGACATGCTTAAAATTTCTAATATAATCAAGCATTTACATCTTAGTTCATTTAAATATTTAACTTTTCCCCACACAATGATTAATTGCGAAGAAGGTATAATACCTAATTTAGGATTAATCTCAGAACAAGAAATTTTATCAGTTTTAAAATCTATGCAAGATGACGAACAAAATAGATTATTGACTCTTGAAATAAAAGAAATTGATTATACAAATAGAATAAATTTTATAAAAACAGTTGATTGGCTTAAGAATATAATGCCTAGTTTGTTTTCTCAAAATATATAAAAGGAATTTTGGTTGATCCCCATGATTTTTTAAATAATTCTAATTCCGGAGAATGAGAAGTTGCCATATCTAACCATGATATATTTTTTTTGATTGCTATTTTTATGGCATGATTAATTAACATATAATTAAGATATTCTTTTCTACTTATTTCATCTGACATATTCCACCAATAATGCATTATCTTATTACCATACATAAATATACTTATAGCATGAATTTTTTCTTTAATATCAAAAGCTCCTAATACTTCTATTCCTTCAGTTTCGATCATTAGCTTAAATAATCCTTTTGGGGTTTGATATGAACTTTTAACCCTTTTTGATGTAGTTGTATATATAGTATATAACTCATCGATTTCTTCAATTTTTACTTTTCTTATATAAAATAAATTACTATTTATTTTGTTAAAAATATATCTTATTTTTTTATTTGGAATATAGTCAGAATTTATTTTTAATGCCAATACTTTATCTTTTTCTGTTGAATAATTAAATCTTTTAATGAAAGGGGATCCTTTTACTCTCACAATTGAAATATTTAAGTATTTCTCTATTGAACGAAATACTTCTTTTGTTAGAGTTTCTGAAATACACTCACTTGTAATTAATCCACCATATCCAATAAACATAGAATAACCTAATTTATTTTCATCAACTTGTACAATTGTATATATAATATTTTGATTATATGAAATATTAAGATAATAGTTTTTAAGATTAAATATTTTTGAAATAATCTCAATCCATTTATTTGAGTTAAAAAATGTGTATCCTTGTATAGATTTGGTTTTTTCATGCCAAATATTTGAGTTAATTTCATTTATTATCATAATAATTCTTTTTCAAAATTTTCAATAAAAGATATCATTTTTTCTATTTCACGATTTGATAATCCCATAAATGGGAGTGAAAGAACTTGTTCAGAAAGCTTGAATGCATTAGGTGTTTCAACATAGTAATTTTTGTATGCTACATACCAAGATACAGGTATGTAATTCCATGTTGACTGAAATCCGTGCTCGGCTAAATAACCCCCTAATTTATATCTAACCCCCTTATTTAAAAGAATTGTATAATATAAATTGACAGAATTTGTATCTGACTTAGGTGTTTTTATCCAATTGAATTTTTTTAAACATTTGTTTAGTTTATCAACTTTATATTTAATTTTTGATTGATATATACTATAATTTTTAATTTTAAAATATATTGAGTACATTGTTCTATCATTCATTATTCTTGGGTTGATGGTTTTATGGGAGTTATAATCATTTTGTCTTTTTTCTTTTGACATATAATATATTTTTATATGTTTTAGGATAAGGAATTTTAAATAATATTTTACCCGATTTAAAAGCATTATAATTAACTCGCCATAAGATAAATAATCATTTGGTATTATTGATTGAATTTTTTCCGAAAGATTTTCGTCTTTTGTTGTTAGAATACCCCCACCTGTTGTATTTAATATTTTTTGTGGCCCTACGCTATATATGGAGATATCACCATAATTATTAGCCTCAAATGTTTGAGCTAAATCATTTATTGTCTTGATGTTATTTTTTTGGGCAATTTTATATACCTCTTCTTCTTCGTTAAATCCATATGTATTTGTAGTAATAATACATTTTGTTTTTTTTGTTATTTTATTTTTTAAATCTTCTATATTAATCAAAAAATCATCTTTACAATCTATAAGAATAGGTCTAGCTCCTACTGTGATAATAGATTCTATTACATCAGGACAAACAAAAACAGAAACACATACGTCGTCACCTTTTTTTATATCTAAAGCCTTCTGTGCTATAACTAGGGCACTCTTTCCTGAATCAAAAAAATATATATAGTTTGCCTTAAAAAATTCTTTTAGATTATTTTTAATTTTTTGTATTTTATGAGTATTAGTTTTTAATAAAAGTACCCAAAAATCGATTATACATAAATGCCATGGATATAATTTGTTTATGTATCCTTTTTTTATTGGAATGTATCTATAATCAAGTTTATTACTCATTGATTTAGGTGATACTTTTAATAATCTTTTCAACACCTTCTCTTAAATCAGTAGTTGCTTTAAAATTGAGTATTTTTTCTGCTTTTGTTGTTAAAGGAACTCTTCGATCAATTTCTAAAAAGACGTCACGTGTTCCATTTGAACCATAATCAACATATTCTATTTTTGATTTAGAATTTGGAAATAAATCTAAAATAGTTTTTGCTACCTCATTCATACTATATTCAAAAGTACTTCCGATATTCATTATTTCATAAGAATTTTTGTTATAAGAAATCATTTTTTCTAGAGCATTTACGACGTCACCGACATATGTATGACTTCTTGTTTGAAGGCCTGTCCCATAAATTTCAATGTTTTGATTGTTCTTAACTAAATTTATGAATTTTGTGACAACAAAATCAGCTCTTTGTCCAGGTCCATACACATTAAAAAAACGAGGAATACACACCTTAACATCTGTATTTTCAGAAATTTTTTTTAAATGTGCTTCTACATCTCTTTTGCATTGAGCATATAACGATATGGGAGTAACGATTGCATCTTCTTTGTATGGAAGATCTTTGGAGTTTCCATATATTTCCGAAGATGAAGAAAAAATTATTTTTTTTACTCCCATCTCTACGCAAGTATCAAAGAAGGATATTGTTTCTAAAAAATTAACTTGTTTGACCAATGCAGACTCATTTTGACATTTATCTACACCGACGATAGATCCCAAATGAAATACTACTTCAGCTCCATTTAATGCTTTTTCTTTTATGTTTTTATCATTAAAAGTTCCCAAATAAAAATAGTCACAATTTTCTCCTTCTCCAACAACATCAATTCCTATTATTTGATATCCTTTTGATTTTAAGTAAATTGATAAATTTTTTCCGATAAAACCAGAAACTCCAGTAATAACTATTTTTTTATTTGATTCCATTTTTTGTTGCGTAATTAATTAATTTAATAATACGATCGACATTTGTATTAGATAATGATTCATATAAGGGTAAAGAGATAATTCGAGAAGCAATTTTTTCTGTAATAGGTAAATGCACTTTATTTTTTCCTTTGTAATATGTTTGTAAGTGATTCGGAATATAGTGTACACTTGTACCAATTTTGTTTTGCATTAAAAAAGAAAATAACTCATCGCGGGTACATTTTGAACTTGGAAGTATTTGAATTGTAAATAAATGCCATGCATGAGTTGAGTTTGGATAGGGAGGGTCTGTTGGGAGAATTAAATAATTATTATTTATTAAGCCATTTTTATATCTATTAACGATATTCAATCTTTGTTTTCTAAAGACTTTTTGATAAGGTAATTGACTAAGTCCAATTGATGCATGGATATCAGAAAGATTATATTTGTAGCCTGGAGATAGAACGTCATATTGGTAAGTTCCGCCCTGTGCATATCTAGTAGATGCATTTTTTGATATACCATGATTAATGAATATTCTTGCTCTGTTTTCTTGTTTTATATTGGAACACACGATAGCCCCACCTTCAGCTGTTGTGAAATTTTTGGTTGCATAAAAACTAAAACAAGTTAAATTTTTACTTGATCCTATAAATTTTCCTTTATAAATAGAAGTAAATGCATGTGCAGCATCTTCAATAATAATAAGTTTATATTTTTTAGCTATTTTATTAATTTTAGACATATCGGCAGGCATTCCTGCATAGTGAACAACAACGATTGCTTTTGTTTTCTTCGTAATACGATGCTCTATATCATTAGGGTCAATACAATATGAATTTTCATCAATATCAACAAATATAGGCACTGCTCCAATATTTACCAACATATTAATTGTCGAACAAAATGTAAAACTTGGTACAATTACCTCGTCACCTTTATTAATATCTGATATTGTATACGCTGTATGTAGGGCTGATGTACAGGAAGATGTTGCGACGATATTATTTTTAGTAATTATTTCAGATAATGCTTTTTCAAATCGTTTTACTTTTGGACCTGTAGTTATCCATCCAGAATCCAAAGAACCTTTTATAGATGTTATTACCTCTTTTGGTATAGTTGGTTTATGAAATGGTATGTATTTAATGTTTTTCATTTATATTAAATTATTATTAATAAGTATAGTGTCTAAAATAAGAGCCTTTTTTATTTTTTTGTTTTGTATTTTAGGTGAATTATTTATAAATAATAGACACAAAAGAATCATATTTCTCACTCTTATTATAAAAGATAGCATGTCTTTTTCTGTTTCTGTCAGTTTTCGATTTTTTGAATATGACCTTACATATTCTTTTCCAACCCTTAGATTACTTTTTTCAAAATTAAAAAATAACCACCACCAAAGTGAAAATCCTAAATCTATTAAGAGGGGAGAATCTGTAATATCATCAAAATCAATTATTCCCGATATGTTGCCATTTTTTATTAATATGTTACTACTATCGTAATCTAAATGAACAATACCAAAAGGTATTTCCAGTAGTGATTTTTGATTTATTCTCCAATCACATAATATAGATTTATATATTTCTAATATTTGATTTTTAATTTCTTTTTTAATATTTTTATTATTTACCGCCAATGCAACCTCTTTATCCATCCATTTTTTTATTTTTAAAATACCCCTTTGCCTTTCTTTTAAGGATACGTTTTTTTTAGTAAGAATTGAATGCATTTTTGATTGAGTGATAGCACAAGATGAAATAATATTATGATCACTAGGTTGCAACTCAGTTCCATCGATAAATTCCATACAGACAGCAATTCTATTTTTTTTATTTTTATCTTTAAAATATAAGTATTTTTTATTATCTATCGTGTATATTTCTGGGATACTTATACCTTTTTTGCGCAATTGCTCCATTATAGCTATTTCTCTAGCTACTTCTTTAACTTTTCTTTCTTTATTATATATTCTCACAACAATCTCACTTTGGTCAAAAAAAGTTACAAGATATGTTTCGTTAATAATTCCCGAAGAAAAACATTTTATTTTTCTTATCTTTTTATTAAGTTTTTTTATGACATATTCAAGAGAATATGGAATATTTAAATTAATTATTTTTTTCATTTTTAAATTATAGCAAAAAAGGGACATGTAGTCCCTTTGTGTTTAAACAATTATTTGCATACCATCATACGCACATAAAACATTATATCCATTATTTCTGGAGTTTTCTTCTATGTGCCTTAAAGAATCAAGCCCAATATGATCATGCTCTTCTATATGCATGAACACAGTCTGTTTAGGCCTTAGTTTTTTCACCAATGAAAGAGTATCAACGAAAGTCATTTCATCCCTTAAAAGGTGATGATTTTTACTCATTAATTTTTTCCCTGATATTGGATGGAAATCAAAAATACCAATGGGTAAAATTAATAAATCTAAATCACAAAAAACTGTTGGGGGTTCCCATCCATACAAATCATCCATTGCGATACAAATACGTTTTTTATTTTCTTTTAGTAAGAAAGCAAAAATGCTCTTGTCTTCTAGTTGATAAGGTCTTAATTCTAAATTTGTAATAAGAAAAGGATCATTATCTTTTATTATTACAATATTAATCAATCCCTCATGTTCAAGCTTCCTAAAATGATCAAAATGTCCAAGATTTTTTTCAAAGTCTATTTTCTCAGTTTCTGTTAAGTAGATGGTTGTTTTACGATGATGAATTGGTCTATTGCTTTTAAAATTATAATTAAGCGTATACCAAATTCTTCTACCTAAAACATGATCACCATGCCAGTGAGAGTACAAACAGTGTTTAATCTTGTCTATTTGTGAACGATTCAGTTGAAAGCCGATATCTTCCGGAGTATCAATTAAGATTGAGTAATCATGGATGAAAACTGACGGTCCTGTCCTGATAAAAGGGGCACCGTGTAATCGTGCTTTAATACAAGATTCACAATAACACCCTGGTCGTGGGGTTACTACTGAACCACCGCTTCCAAGAATTTCTATTTTCATTTGCAAAGAGTTTTGTTTGATTTTAATTATAAAGTGTTATTATAATATGTCAACTTGACATATTATAATAACAATATATAATAATTATGAATAAAACTTTTAAAAATGGGATCTCAAAATTTTAAAAAGAAAAAGTTCTTCGATGATGATTCATTCTTATCAAGGAAAGATACTAAAAAAATCTCTAAAAAAGGAAAAAAGATGTTTTTACAGCTTCGAGCAGAAACATTTAGATGTAAACATTGTAAAAAGGAGGTTTTCTTAGATTCATCTTCTACAAAACATCGCAATCATTGTCCGTATTGTTTGTATTCTCTACATGTTGATATTAGCCCAGGTGATCGTAAGTCCGAGTGTCATGGTTCAATGAAACCATTTGGTCTTAGTCTTAAGATAGATGGCGGCGAAGTTATGATTGTTCATATTTGTCAAAAATGTGAAAAATTAAATATTAATCGTATTTCATCAGAGGATGACGAACAAGCAATAATGAATATTTTTTATGAAAGTCAGAATCTAAATGATGATTTATTAAAAAATATTAAAAATAATGGGCTTATTCTTATTCATGATGAAGAGAAAATTAGAGAACTTCTTTACGGGAAGAAATGATGTATTAAGTGACTTTTATAAAAGGGAATGTATAAAAATGCATCCCCTTTTTTTATAACAAATCCTCTGAGTAGATGTTTATTGAAAATGCAGGAATTAAGGGGGTTAGGTATCTTTAGTAAAAAGCTAAAATATGGTCGCGACTCCGCTCCACTTCAATTCACAGTAAATTGCTTCGTTCTTATGCGAATTGGGAGTATAATATACAGACAAGTTTATATTATTAATTTTCACCAATTATATGAAAAACATTAAAATATTTTTATTTATTCTCCTTGCATTTTTTGTCGGCAATATTTTATCAGTAAATGCAGAAGACATTATAACAGGAGAAACAACTGTAAATGTAAATCCAAAAATTGCTATTACTATGGTAAAGTTGGGTACTGGTACTGGAACCGTAACTTCTGACGATGGCAAAATTAATTGCGGAGGTACTTGTTCAGCAGAAACATATACTTTAGGTTCTGGGGTGGTTGCATTTCAACAAGTAGCTAGTCCGGGTTCTACTTTTGCAGGGTGGGGCGGAGATGCCGATTGTAGTAATGGAATGGTTACAATGGATGGCAATAAAAATTGTACCGCGACGTTTAATTTAACTTCTTCTCCTAAGTCTGCTCCATCTGTAGAAGTTATAGAGCCAGCTACCAACATTACATCTACCTCTGCAAGATTATCTGCTAATGTTACTTCAGATGGCAATGACCCTCCTGTTTCAAGATCTATTTGTTATGGACTTGCACTTAATTCTACAAGTTGTCATTCAGTAGGAACAGGTACAGGGATTTATTATTATGACACCATAAATACGGCGCCGCCACTAACTCCAGATACCACTTACTATTTCCGTGGAAAAGCTGAGAACGATACAGGGTTAACATATTCTACCAATGGAACTTTCAAAACATTACCTACTTCTACCTACCTACTAACCACAGCCAAAGCAGGTACAGGATCAGGTACTATTACTTCTAATCCTACAGGGATTAATTGCGGAGCTGATTGTACAGAATCATACGCTTCAGGA
>LBPS01000011.1:0-3076 GCA_000990325.1 Candidatus Nomurabacteria bacterium GW2011_GWE2_34_25 | reverse complement strand
CAACAGGTACTTGTACTGTAACTATGAGTGCAGCTAGAAATGTGACCGCTACATTTACGAAGATACCAGTTATTAATTCTATTACTGCAACTTCGGTCGTATTTGGGAATGCTTCAGAGATTAGAATTGATGTTAGTGATCCGTATGTGTGTTTCGTTGCTGTAGATTTTGTTAATACTCCATATCAATACTCGGGTCGCTATATTGATAGACCTATTCCTATACTTTCTTCCACGTCTCTGTCTATTGGTTCCCACACCGCTTCAGTTATGTGTACTAATAATGATGGAGTAGCTAGTAATGGTGGTAGTTGGACGAGCACCCCATTCACAGTCAATTCTCCAGGCTTTGGTCTGACCATTTCAAAAGTTGGTAGTGGTACAGTTACTTCTTCTGATTCTCTCATTAATTGTGGGGCTGATTGCTTTGAAACATATGCTTCAGGAGCTTCCGTAACTCTAAATGCTGTAGCAAGTACGGGGTACACATTTACAGGCTGGTCAGGTGGAGGATGCTCTGGTACGGGGGCTTGTACTACAAGTATGACCACAAGTAAAACAATTACCGCCACTTTTACCGCCAATACCTATACCCTCACTTACACTACTAACACTGGAGGTACTATAACTGGTACTACTCCACAAACTGTTAGTTATGGCGCAAGTGGAACAGCCGTTACTGCTACTCCAGATGCAAGTTATACATTCACAAGTTGGAGTGATGGTGTTGCCACTGCCACTAGAACAGATACCAATGTAACTGCCAATAAGTCTGTCACTGCTTCCTTTTCAACCAATACCAACCTCCTAACCACAGCCAAAGCAGGTACAGGATCAGGTACTATTACTTCTAATCCTACAGGGATTAATTGCGGAGCTGATTGTACAGAATCATACGCCAACAGGTACTTGTACTGTAACTATGAGTGCAGCTAGAAATGTGACCGCTACATTTACGAAGATACCAGTTATTAATTCTATTACTGCAACTTCGGTCGCGTATGGAAATGCCTCGGAAGTTTCATTTACTTCGAGTTACTCGGCTTATTGCTTTATGAGTTTAGATTTGATTACATCACCATATCTATGGGAAGGGGCATTGGGTTCCAAAACTGTTAATACTTCAACCACACTTTCCTCTGGGACGCATACTGCCTCAGCTATATGTATAAACTCTGATGGAGTAGCTAGTAATGGTGGTAGTTGGACGACTACGACATTTACAGTGGGTCCGTCTAATTTAGCTCCGAATGCTCCAACTATTAGTATAGTAGAAAAGAAATATTTTATGGGAAATCTTAACTTTAATATAAAAGGATTAGATCCAGATGCAACAGATAAAATTCACTACGTTGTAGACTGGATGGACGGTAGCGCATTAGAGACTACCGGTGTAGTAGATCCTACTGTGACTCCCGATACAACACTAACTGTTAATCATCCTTGGCCTACACCAGGATTAAAAAATATAAAAGCTAAAACGGTAGACGAAGGAGGTCTCTCTTCTTCATGGACAGATTTTTCATTTACCGTTAGTGTTAGACCACCTGCAGCAACCATCAAAACATTTGATTCCAATAAACCTTATGATCGAATCAATCTAGGTGAATCAATTATTCTTGCGTGGACATCAGAAAATGCAGAGTATTGTGAGATGACCACAAATTTTGACACATCTACAAATCAAATAAGTGACATTAATCCTAATGCAAATGCCAACAAGACATTTACTCCACCTAGTACAACTATATATACACTAATATGTACAGGAGATGGTGGATCTTCGGCACCATGGCCACTCAAAGTAACGGTTGGCCCATTGAAACCAGTAGTAACTGAGTTTTAGAGATAAACGATAAAACAGTAAAAGTCCGTAGATTTATCTACGGACTTTTACTGTTTTATAACTATAAAATAATCAAAATTTGACATTATCTTTAAATTTGCTAGTATGAAAGTCAATCGCAATTTTTGCGTAGTTTCGTTTGAAACGAAACATTTATTAATAATTTATGTTGGTAATCATAATAGAGTAAGGTTCTCGTATACTCTGTTACGCTTATCAACCAATAATTCATATGGCAGAAGAATTTAAAAGAGACAAGCCTCACGTTAACGTAGGTACTATTGGTCACGTCGATCATGGGAAAACTACACTAACTGCGGCTATTTTGCAAGTTTTAGCAAGAGCAGGTGGTGAATATGGTGCAAAGATTAAAGGTGTTGATCAAATCGACTCAGCTCCTGAAGAAAAAGCTCGTGGTATCACGATCGCTCTTTCTCACAATGAGTATTGGACACCAACACGTCACTACGCTCACATTGATGCTCCAGGACACGCCGACTATATCAAGAACATGATCACAGGTGCCGCTCAAATGGACGGTGCAGTTATTGTTGTTGCTGCTACAGACGGAGTTATGCCACAGACACGTGAGCACATCCTTCTCGCAAAGCAAGTGAACGTTCCTAAAATCATCGTATTCCTAAACAAATGCGACATGGTTGATGATCCTGACATGCTTGAACTAGTGGAAGAAGAAGTTCGTGAACTTCTTACAAAACAAGGATTTGATGGTGCAAACGCTCCAGTTATCCGTGGTTCAGCTCTTAAGGCTCTTGAATCAGCCGACAATACAAATGAATGGGCAGTTAAGATTATGGACTTAGTCAATGCTCTTGATACCTACATTCCAGTTCCAGAACGTGATATTACAAAGCCATTCCTAATGCCTATTGAAGATATATTCTCAATCGAAGGACGTGGAACAGTTGTTACAGGTAAAATCGAACGCGGAGTTATCAATGTTGGTGAAGATGTTGAAATCGTTGGTATCAAAGATACAGCAAAGACAACAGTTACTGGTATTGAAATGTTCAATAAAAATTTGAAGCAAGGTATGGCTGGCGACAACGCTGGAATCCTTATCCGTGGAATCAAGAAAGAAGATGTGACTCGTGGACAGGTTCTTGTAAAACCAGGAACAGTTACTCCTCACTCAGAATTCGAATGTGAAGTTTACATTTTGAAAAAGGAAGAAGGAGGACGTCACACACCATTCTTCACAGGATACAAG
>LBPS01000010.1:36496-48196 GCA_000990325.1 Candidatus Nomurabacteria bacterium GW2011_GWE2_34_25 | reverse complement strand
TAC
The DNA here is from genome assembly GCA_000990325.1 of Candidatus Nomurabacteria bacterium GW2011_GWE2_34_25. Taxonomy (GTDB): domain Bacteria; phylum Patescibacteriota; class Minisyncoccia; order Phycocordibacterales; family UBA9973; genus UBA8515. The sequence continues at coordinate 48,193 of LBPS01000010.1, read as the reverse complement.
TGAGCCATACATGAAGAGAACTTCACACGGAATGATACTAGCGAGTGGCGGAGTGAAAATGTCTAAATCAATAGGAAATACAATAGATCCCAAAGACATTGTAAATTCTTACGGTGCAGATACTTTACGTATATATGAAATGTTTATAGGCCCATTTGATCAAGCTGTTTCTTGGAATACAGATAGTATTATAGGATCAAGAAGATTTCTTGATAAGATTTGGAGAATAGGAGAGAGGGTTGGTTCCGACACGACAGAGAATTTATATTTATCTGCTTCATTACAAACGCTTCTTCACAAAACAATTAAAAAAATAGGAGAGGACATAGAGTCTATGAGTTTTAATACAGCGATTTCTTCTATGATGGTTCTTGTTAATGAAATGGAGAAATCAGAAAGTATCAACGAGAAAGATTTCAAATTATTTCTACAAATATTGGCTCCTTTTGCTCCACATATTACAGAAGAGATATGGGCTAATCTTGGCGAGAAGAAATCGATTCATAAAAGTCCTTGGCCTAAATGGGATAAAAAGAAAATTATTGATGATACTGCTAAAATAGCAGTTCAAGTCAATGGCAAAGTTCGTTCTGAGATAATAGTTGGGAATAATACAACGGAAGAAAAAGTTAAAGATATAGCCTTAAAAGACAAGAATATCATCAGCTGGATAGAAGGTAAAATCATCAAACGAGTTATTTATGTAAGGGGTAGAATTGTGAATATTGTAGTCTAGTATTATTAGTTTTTATTGGGTATAATATATTTATTAGTAATCATTATAAAAATTATGGAATCAAAAAAGATTGAATTTTTCAATAAGTTATCATTTATAACATTATTAGCCACTTTGTTTTTGTCTTTGTTTTTCTTTATACCTTATGTTCCTGTAACTCTTGAAGCTAGTAAAGGGTTTCTGCTTTCTGTGGGTACAACTCTTTCTGTTTTCTTCTGGTTAATATCAAGATTAGGTGAAGGAAAATTTGTTTTTCCCAAAGACCGATTAATTCTTTTTGCCGGGGCAATTCCTCTTGTTTTTTTAATTTCATCTCTATTCTCTTCATCTCTATATGTATCACTTTTTGGTAGTGGTTTTGAAATGGGAACCTTTGGCTCAATGTTGATACTGTTTGTCCTCTTCTTTTTGTCATCTATGTATTTTCAGACAGAGAAGCGCTTGTGGTACTTTTTTGGAGCCCTTTTTCTAGGAGCATTAATTCTTTCAGTTTTTGAGCTATTAAATATTTTTATTGGTTTCGGAAGATTTTTTCCTGGTCTTTTACAGGGTGTTTCGTCTGGTAATCTTGTAGGAAGTTGGAATAATTTTGCGCTTCTATTTGGATTAATTATTTTGCTGTCTTTATTTACACTTGAATTTTTAAAAACTAGAGGATTTTTCTTGTTTACACAATATTTTTTACTTGTGACAGGTTTATTTTTCCTTGTTGTCATCAATGTTCCTCTTGTATGGTTATTGGTCGGGGCTTTTTCAATGGTTATGTTTGTTTATAGTGTGTCTATCCAGCATGCTGGTATTAAAATTGTTCATGGAGGTGGTGAAAAGAAAAGATTTCCCTTTGCTTCTCTCGTTGTTGTATTTATTAGTTTGTCTTTCTTAATAGGGAGTAATTCATTGGGGGGTTTAATTTCCAAATATATAAATCTTTCAAATCCCGAAGTCCGTCCTTCTATTGTGACAACTTCTCAAATTGCATGGAAGGCCATTAAACATAATCCACTTTTAGGAACAGGTCCTAATACTTTCGTTATAGATTGGGCTCTTTGGCAGCCAAAGGAAATAGCCCAGACGGTTTTTTGGAATTCTGATTTTAATGAAGGGTTTAGTACCTTGTCTACTTTTGCTGTAACTACCGGTATTCTTGGTCTTTTGGCTTGGATTATGTTCTTTATTATTTTAGTAATAAGGGGAATTCAATCCCTCCGTGTTGCCCTCAAGGATCCGTTGTCAAATTATTTTATTTTAACAACATTTATGATAGCCCTTTACTCATGGATTACTATCATAATTTATACACCAAATATCATAATGATGATGTTAGCTTTTTCCTCGAGTGGTATATTGATAGGAATATTAGTTTACCGACAGGTTATAGGAATTAAAGAATATTCTTTCTTAAACGATCCAAGAAACAGTTTCTTTGCCATTCTTTCATTAATGGTATTTATGATTGCAACTCTATCGGTTACATATTTATACATTGAGAAATTTACTTCTGTTATATATTTTTCAAAAGGCTTAAAAACTGACAACACAATAGAGTCTCTTGCTAATTCCGAAAAAATGCTCATTAATGCTATATCACTAGATAAAAATGATATTTATTATCGTACTCTTTCCCAAATATACATAGCAGAGATAGGGTTGCTAGTGGGTGATGAAAAAATTTCAAAAGATGTTTTAAAATCAAATTTACAGCAATTAATAAATCTTGCACAAAATTCTGCTACTTTAGCTGTAGGTCAGAATTCTAAGCAATATTTAAATTATGTTAATTTGGGGAATGTGTATGCTTCTCTCGTTCCGTTAGCAGTTGATAATAGTTATGAGAGTGCTGTCAGTTCTTATGATAAAGCACGATCATTGGCACCGAACAATCCATCGATAATTTTAGCCAGAGCTCAATTAGAAGTGTTAAAAAAGAATAATGATGATGCTAGAAAATTTATACAAAATGCCTTAGATCTTAAATTAAATTATACAGATGCATTGTTCCTATTAGCTCAGATTGAGGAAAATGAAGGGAATCCATCTGCTGCTATAAAACAGGCAGAACGTGCTGCTCAGTTGACGCCCAATGACCCAACCATATTTTTCCGCTTAGGTTTATTAAGATATAATAACTCTGAATATTCTGCAGCGGTGAGCTCGTTTGAGCAAGCAGTAATGCTTGACCCAAGTTATCTAAATGCAAGATATTTCTTAGGTCAGGCTTATCAAAAAGTTAATCGTACAGGGGAAGCATTAATTCAATTTAAAATATTAAGTGAAGTATTACCAGATAACCAAGATGTTAAAAAAGCAATAGATTCACTTTCAAATATTAGTAATCCTATAACACCAGAAAACACTACGGAAGCTAACACTACAAAAAATAAATCTACTAAATTACCAACAACACAAACACAATAAGTTACTTTAATGCCTAAAAAGATTCTTACATTCTTAAATAAAGAATTTAATGGGATAAACGAAGCCGCCTTACTACTTGGCGGTTTCGCTTTTCTTTCTCAGTTATTAGGCCTCATTCGAGATAGGACTTTAGCTGGCATCATAGGTCCTGGCCCTGTTCTTGATATTTACTATGCGGCTTTCCGGATTCCTGATTTTTTATATATATCCATTGCTTCTCTTGCTTCGGTGACAGTTCTTTTGCCGTTTTTAATGGATAGAATAAAAGGGGATGAAGGCAAAGTCAAAGCCCGTCAATTCTTGAATAATATTTTTAGTGCCTATATGGTCTTTATGGTATTAGCAAGTTTAATAGTGGCTATTTTAATGCCATACATAGCAAGATACATTGCTCCAGGATTTTCTGAATCACAGCTACACTCTTTGGTTGTCACTAGTCGGATTATGCTACTTTCTCCTATATTTATTGGTTTATCTAATCTTATTGGTTCAGTAACTCAACTTTTCAAGAATTTTTTTGTTTTTTCTCTTTCTCCTATATTTTACAATTTAGGAATTTTGTTTGGTATTATTATTTTATATCCCAAGTTTGGAGTTTATGGTTTAGCTTACGGAGTAATCTTTGGTGCAATGCTTCATTTATTTATCCAGATTCCAGTTGTTGTAAGTCATGGGTTATTTCCAAAAATTTCTTTAAAGATAAATTGGCAAGAAATTTTACAAGTCATGAAGCTTTCCCTGCCTAGAACACTAGCTCTTTCTTGTAACAGTTTAGCCTTTATGGTTCTTATTGCTGTGGCTTCTACTTTAAAAGAAGGATCTATATCCCTTTTTACTTTTTCTTTTAATTTGCAATCAGTCCCTGTAGGTATTATCGGTATTTCATATTCAGTGGCGGCTTTTCCAATGCTTGTAAAATCTTTTAAGATGGAAGATATGGATAAATTCATTGGATATATTATAGGGGCAGCTAGACAAATAATATTTTGGACGTTACCAGTTATAGCTCTTATTGTCGTCTTACGTGCACAGATTGTGCGTGTAATTTTAGGAACCAACGCTTTTTCCTGGGCAGATACTAGATTAACAGCTGCTGCGATTGCCCTTTTTGTTGTTTCTTTGGCTACTCAGAGCCTAGTTCTTCTTTTTGTTCGAGGTTATTATGCCGCCTCTCAAACAAAAACACCACTCATTGTCAATACTCTCTCTTCTTTTATGGTTATTGTTTTTGCTTTTATTATTCTTGGTATTTTTAAATATTATCCCAACACTCTTGGTATCGTAGAGTCTATTCTTCGCGTGAAAGATGTAAGTGGTACAATAATGCTCGCCCTACCACTTGCTTATGCTATAGGTTCATTATTAAATTTCTTTTTAATTTGGATTTTATTTAAAAAAGATTTTTTGAAAAAAGGTGAGTCCATGTTACAGAAAACTTTCTTTGAAGTATTGTTAGGTGCTATGACTATAGGGCTTTTCACCTACCTATCATTAAATCTTTGGAGTAAGATTTTAGATATTAATACTTTCCTAGGTATTTTTTTTCAAGGTTTTCTTTCTGGTATTATAGGCATAATTTTTGGAGTCATTGTTTTGTACATATTTAAGAATAAAGAACTGCTCGATATTATTAAAGTTCTTAGCCATAAACTTTCTAGTAAGAATGTTGTTGTTCCAGAGCAAGGCGAACTATAACACACCCTTTCATTTTAAGGGTTTTTTTGTTAGTATAAGGCTATGAATATCAATTCTATAAGAAATTTCTCGATTATTGCTCACATAGATCACGGCAAGAGTACTTTAGCTGACAGAATGCTTGAGGTTACCGGCACTATAGAGAAAAGGAAAATGAAAGCTCAGGTACTAGACTCCATGGAGCTAGAAAGAGAGCGTGGTATCACTATTAAAATGCAGCCTGTAAGAATGGAGCATATTTTGGATGGTCAAAAGTACATACTAAATCTCATAGACACTCCGGGGCATATAGACTTCTCGTATGAAGTATCACGTGCTCTAAAGGCCGTAGAAGGCTCTATATTGCTTATAGACGCGACTCAAGGCGTCCAGGCTCAAACACTTACAACATTACAAATGGCTCGAGATTCGGGCCTGATTATAATTCCTGTTTTATCGAAAATTGATTCCCCTCTAGCCTTAGTAGATGAAGTCAAAATGGAAGTAGCAGTTTTACTTAATATTGATCCCGATACAATTTTACTAGTTTCTGGCAAAACAGGAGAAGGTGTATCAAAGTTACTCGATGAAATAGTAAAAAGAATTCCACCCCCCGATCATCCTAAAGAAATTATAAAAACAGATGGAGCTCGCGCCCTTGTTTTTGATTTCAAATATGATAATCATAGAGGAGTTATAGTCTATGTTCGTGTTGTGGACGGAGAGTTTAAGAAAGGAGAGTCACTTCTTTTTGCGGTTTCCTCAGAGAGATTTATTTGTCTTGAAGTTGGAACTTTTTCTCCAGAAGAAGAAATGAAAGATCAAATAGGAACTGGTGAAATAGGTTATATTGTCACTGGTATTAAAAAGCCAGGTATTGCTTCTGTCGGAGATACTATTACTTATGCTAAAAAGCCAGCCTTGGCACTTCCTGGTTACATGAACCCAAAACCAGTTGTGTGGGCTTCTGTATATCCTGAGAGTCAAGATGATTTCCCTAATCTAAAGCAAGCTTTGTCTCGTTTACGATTGTCTGACTCATCGTTTTCTTATGAAGAAGAATCTTCTGGATCTCTGGGGCGTGGTTTTCGTTGTGGTTTTTTAGGGATGCTTCATTTAGAGATTATTGTTGAAAGATTAAATCGAGAATTCAGCCTAGAGCTTGTAGTTACAATGCCATCAATTACTTATAAGGTTATTTTGAGGAACGGCAAAGAAGAAACTATTTATTCACCACATCTCTTTCCAGATGATGGAACAACCTTAAAGATTTTTGAACCTTGGGTAAATGTGAAAATTATAACCCCCTCAATTTATACTAGCTTTCTGATGCCATTTTTATATGAACATGAGGCAACAATCAAGGGGACAGATAATTTTGGCGACAATAGATCAACCATAGATTTAGAAATGCCCTTACGTGAACTAATGAGGAATTTCTTTGATGATATGAAAAGTTTAACTTCAGGCTATGCTTCTATATCATATGAGATAGGTGAATATAGACCAGCTGATGTTGTTCGGATGGATATTATCTTGGCCAATGAAGTTATGCCAGCTTTTTGTCGTGTAGTATCTCGCAGGAGAGTGGAAGATGAAGCTAAATATCAAGTTGAGAAGTTGCAGAAAATTATCCCAAGACAACAGTTTGCTTTCAAGATTCAAGCCAAGGCCTTGGGACGAATTATTTCCTCTGAGGCCGTTTCAGCTTTTCGTAAGGATGTGCTTATGCATGGAAGTAAGGTGGTAGGAGGAGGGGATGTAAGTCGCAAAAAGAAACTTCTTGAAAAGCAAAAGAAGGGTAAAAAGAGAATGCAATCAAGCGCAAAAATAAACATCTCTCACGAGGTGTTCTTGAAGATGATGCGTAGTAGTAACGACAAGTAATTACTTAAAATAAACCAGGCATGTAAAGCAGAATCATACTTACGATCATTAGTATTGAAATCACAGCGAAAATTCTCTCGATCCTCTTTTTATTTTTTTGATTGAAAAACATGATATAATAATAGCATTAAAGATGTCTGAATTCAATAGGAAAAATACAAACAACTTTTGGCATTCACCGCTAGTACTTATAGTGCTTTTTTGCATTTTGGTATTATTTATGTACAATATTATTGGTTTAATTGAAAAAGAAAGAGAAACTGCTAATAAAAAGAACATAATTTTATCAAATATAGAGACACTTCGAAACAGAGAAAAATCCTTATCTCTTGATATTGAAAAGTTAAAAACAGAAGAAGGGATAGAAGAGACAATTAGAGATAAATATCAAGTTGTAAAAGAGGGAGAGAAAATGGTTGTGATTGTGGACGAAGAGAAAAAAGAGTCTATCGTCTTAGGAGAAGAAAATAAACATGGTTTTATTGAGTGGATTAAAGGTATATTTAAAAATTAAAAATGCGGGATTGGTTTAGTGGTAGAATGCGACCTTCCCAAGGTTGAGGCACGAGTTCGATTCTCGTATCCCGCACATATTTAAAAACACTCCAAAAAGAGTGTTTTTAAATATGTGCGGGTTAGCAAAAGAACTGCTTCTTTTGCGTACGAGAATCGAAGACCTTGAACTTGTATTTTTAAATGAAATTTAAAAATACGCGAAAGGTGTACAGAATCTGTAAGATTCGATAAGTGTACTCACGGTTTCGTATCCTGCACAAAATCATTATTGTAAAAAATGTCAAGATATTATAAAATATAAGTAGGGTCTTATTAATATAATATAAAAATATAATTTTATGATTAGTCAAGAATTATTAGCTTTTATTAAAAAATCAATAAGTGAAGGTTCAACAAAAGAACAGATAAAAATAGCTCTATCGTCAGGGGGATGGTCCGAATCTGACATAGAGGAAGGTTATGTCGTGGCCACGAATCCAGTTTCAAATTATCAATCTATACCACAAGTTAAGACTGAGAATAAGACAGTTTTTGTAGAGTTTGCTGGATTTTGGATAAGAGTACTGGCTTATTTTATTGATGTATTTGTTTGTGTTATTTTTATGATACCATTCTTTGTTTTCTCCGAAGACACTGTTCTTTTAGAGGTTGTATTGTCTATTATTGTTTTATTTTATCTTGTATTTACGACCAAAAAATACCAAGCAACTTTGGGTAAAATGGCTGTTGGTATTAAGGTTATATCTGAAAAATCAGAAAATTTGACTTGGGGTCAAGTAATTTTAAGAGAAACTATTGGTAAAATTATTTCAGGGTTAATTTTTTCAATAGGGTATTTAGCAGTAGCTTTTACTTCAAAAAAACAAGGTTTTCATGATTTAATAGCTAGAACATTAGTTGTTTACAAATAATATATACATATTAAACATTTTATTAAATAATTTAAAAAATTAAATGGAACAACAAAATATAAATTCATCACCTATACCACCCCCTCCTGGTTCACCTTTATTCAAAAAAATACCAGAAACTAGTTTTAATGAAAAAACATGGTTTGATAGATATAAATATATAATAATTTATATTTCGATTTTTGTTGTTATTGTTGCAATTCAATTCCAGAAATATCAAGATGGTGGGATAAAAGATATTCAAGTTTCAGGAGATAAAATTTCCATGATTCTAGAAAACTCTGAAATATTAGCTGATTTAGATACCCCCAAAACGATGTCTTTTTTAGTAAATAATGCTTTTTCATCTAGAAATTTAGGAACCCTTATCGTCATTCCAATGGACAAAGTAAAATATTTAGAACAAAAATATACTGATTTTACTAGTTGCGGATCTCCAGGAGAGGAAGAAGGGAAAAGCAGTATAATTCATATTGGTTTTATTTTGAACAATCCAGATGTTAATAAGACCATGGATAAAATATCAGAGATGGAGAAAGAAGGGAATTTAATGATTGTTGAGATTGATGGATCTGAATTAAAGAATTTAAAAGGATTTAAGGAAGAAAAAATTAAGTATGGTATTACTATAAGTAAAGTTAAACCAGATACTTATTATCTAGTTGATAATATTAAAATTATCAAAGAAAAATATAAATAAAATTTGACGTAGCTGCCTTTTTGTTGACTTGTGTGTATTTCATGTCAATATGTTGCTTATTTGACGACTGTGATATACTAAAATTAGGTAAGGAATTATTAATTAATTAAACCGCCTTCGCATGAAAAGCTATGGCGAGTCAAAGTAAAAATATGAGTAAAGTAATAGTATATAGTACACCTACATGTCATTTCTGCCACATGGCTAAAGATTTCTTTAAAGAGAAAGGAGTAGAATTTGAAGATTTTAATGTGGCGGAAGATTTAGTTAAAAGAAAAGAGATGTTGGATAGAAGTGGCCAGATGGGAGTACCTGTGATTTTAATAAAAGACCAGGTAATAGTAGGTTTTAATAAACCCCAAATAATAGAACTTCTAGGAATAAAAGAGTAGTTTTTTCAATGGATAGAACAGTCCCGTCCTAAGGGATAGATATCAGTTCGATTCTGGTCAGAGGCACTTTTATTTTTCAATTAAATATGATAAAGTAAGACCATGGAAGAAGAGACAAGGAAGCTTATCGCTGACAACTATGCCTTGAATAAGGAGAACAATGAGATGCTTAGAAAGCTCATTACTTTTCAAAAATGGAATCAGATTTATAAGATTGTTTATTGGACAATAATTATCTTTTCAGCTATCGGAGCTTTTTATTTCATTAAGCCAATTATGGAGAGTTTAATGAATGTTTACACAGGAGGGATTGGTGTGTCCAATGTAACTAATTTTGGAGATTTAAAAAATCTCGGAAGCAATAAAGAAATACAAGACATGCTCAAGAGTTTGAATAATTAAAAGTTTAAAGTTAAATAGTAATATGCCGAGATAGCTCAGTTGGTAGAGCGCTCCCCTGAAGAGGGATAGGTCCCCAGTTCAAATCTGGGTCTCGGCACCAAGACAGTACAAATAGGTTTGGCGGGGGTTAATGAGTGGGCGTGCCGAAGGCACGCCCACGCTGTTTGTGTTTGGTTTGCAATGGAATTTGAAAAATCCGGCGCGCTTGCGCGCACTATTTTGTTTTGGAGGAGGAGGTTCGAGCCAAAGACTTTTTTGGCAGCAACCTTTTTATCCAAAAGGTTGCAATCCAATGCAATTTTTTTCATATTTTGAGCCTCTTTTATCCATTCCTGCATCGGTTCGAGCCAATGTTTTTGTTTTTGTTGATTACGAGATATTTCTTCCTCGAGCGACTTCTTCTCGGATAATAATTTTGCTTTTTCAATACGATATATTTCTTTTTCAATATCTTGGTCTAGATAGCCTTCAAGAAGTCGCTCAAGCTTTGTAGAGATATCTCGTATTCTTTTTTGATTCTTTTCAACAAAAACAGAAACGGATTGGGCGGATTCCATTTTGTCTCCTTCTAACCTTGTATTTAAATAATCCGCCCAATCTTGTGGCATAGAAACTTTTGAAAGAAGTGATGAAATTTGTTCGTCCAAGATTTCCTGGCGAATACAGGATTCTCCACATTTCATATCTCGTCTTTTCTTGGAACAATGATAATAAGTATAGTAATGTTCTTTACCACTAATTTGCTTCTTCACCCTGTATTCGCCAGTTATCATCATTCCACAAGTGCCACAATTTATGAGTCCACAAAATACTTGTGGGTCATTTTTACTATTCAATCTTGGACGACTTCTTTCCTTCATCACTTCTTGCACTCTATCCCAAAGTTTCTTGTCCACAATTGGCTCAAACTTTCCTTCGTGTACTTCACCCGCATATTTAAAATGCCCGTAATAGAATGGATTGGAGAGGATAAAAGTCGCACGGGTTCGGTGGATTTTCTTTCCGTGTTTCGTCAAAAGTTGGTTTTTCGCCAAAAACATACCGATAGTATCAAGCGTTTGATTACCTTGTGCATACATCTCAAACGCTTTCTTTATCACAGGCGCGGACTTTGTATCTATTACAATAGTTTTCGTTCTACTATCATTAATATATCCTATAGGCGAAAGCCCTGGATATTCTCCGCGCCTAACTTTTTGGCGTAAACCTCTTTTGGTATTTTCGGAAAGAGAATCCACATAATACTTACTCTGTCCGAACGCCATATTAAGCATGAACTTACCTTGCGAAGTAGAATCACACCAAAATCTTGGGAATTTTAGGCTCGCAAGTATTCCTGTGTCGAGGAGATAAATAATCTTTCCACCATCAATACTATTTCTTGCGAGACGATCCGGATGCCAAGATAGAATAGAATCGGCATCGCCCTTTTCTATACACTTCATTATTTCATTGAAAATAGGTCTGCCTGGAATTTTCGCAGATTGTTTTTCAATAAATTCTTGGGCGATGTCTAATTTTTCTATCTTGGCATAGTCTCTCAACTCTTGGAGCTGTGCCTCAATACTCAATACTTGCTTATCCTCGACATCTGTTGACTTGCGAGCATACAAAAAGAACTTTTGTGACATATATTTTAAAAGCAGAAATGGATATTCTAGTGTTGAAACCTTAACGCAAAGTTAAGATAGCTAGAATATCCATTTCTGCTAACTTTGCTAATAATTTGGTTTCAACATTAGAAGTATATCACTTTTAAAATAATCACAAAATTCTTTTTGAATAAATTAGTAAAAATTGCATTGGATTTCGAACCTCCTCCTCCAAAACAAAAGAGTGCGCCTCGCCGAAGGCGGGGCGGGAATTCTAGCCCAGAATTCATTGGCGAAAACAGGCGAAACAGCGTGGGCGTGCCTTACGCACGCCCACTCATTATCTTCTTCGGAACCGATTTGTTCCATTCTGGTGTGGTTATACGATTCCGCTCGAACCTATTTTATTAAAAACTAATAAATGTATCTCTAGCGTTCCCCGCGTGCTAAAGCACCTCTGTGCAGTAGCACA
>LBPS01000010.1:34261-36448 GCA_000990325.1 Candidatus Nomurabacteria bacterium GW2011_GWE2_34_25 | reverse complement strand
CTTATTCTTTTTGAATTCGGCGGGATTGGGTTTGGGTTTCCGCCCCGCAGGAGGGTGCGGGAGGAATGCGGGGCGGGGACTTTTTGGATTTTTGGCGAATAAAAAATTGTTACTTTATATCGTCAAGAAACTTTTTTGTATACTTATCGGGTATGGAAATAATCTTTGATTGTTTCCAAATTGAATCGAATTGTGAAGAAAGCATTTCTGCAAATTCCTTGCTCTCAATAATGAATCCGAAACATTCTTTTTTTGATGAGACAAAAACTACTTTATTTTCATATATCCAATAACCCATAGAAAATTCTACTTCTTTGGGTGCTAATCTAATTTCTCGCAGAAAATTTTCTCCTACGCCAAGATAAGGATGTTTCTTTATATCAACTTTCTGACTTTGTGGCCAAATTGCTCGGTTATAAATATTTCTTTTTATACGTTCTTTATTTAATTTCCTAAAAAAATCTTCACCTAGAATTTCAAGCATTGCTTTTATTGGCCAATATGTTTTTGTTTCAATATTACTATATAAAAGTATATCTTTAAGTACATGCGAAACTCCATCTTTACCTTCAAAAAACTGAAGTCTAGGGCTTGTAATTATATTACCTTTTTGAAGTTCAAAAAATAAATTATGAATTTCATTTTTCCCTTTTTCTAATTCTTTTATTTTTTCATCTAAAATATTTTTTATTTGTTCTTCTTTACATGTTAAAAATGTTTTAATCCCATTTTTTTGAGATTCAATGACTATCCCATTTTTTTGTAAATTTTTAAGAAAGCCATATAAAGATGGGCGAGGAAGCCCAGCCTTTTTCGCTAAATTTCCAGCTGTCTGTTCTCCGTTTTCAAGAAGATACAGAAATATTTTAATTTCCTCATCTTTAAGTCCTAATTTCTCTAGTGTTTTATCTATCATAAGTAGAGTATATCAAAATTATTACAGTGTTGTCAAATTTGCGCAACACTATATACACTATTTGACATAGGGTATATACTATCGTTAAATAAATATTTTTTTAACAATTTAATACAAATATAATGAAAAGAATAAATTTTTTGATGTTACTTTTTGTTGTTGCAATAGTAACTCTGACTTTCTGTGGTCATAAAAAAACAGTTAAACAAATAATGATTAAAAAGGAACAAGAGTCAAAGCCAAAAAAAGAAACACCTGTCCTTACAATGAAATCAATTGTTTTTATCCCTGTTCGTTTTCAAACAACCGAACTTATAAATTCGACTGAATTATGGGGAAATACAAATGATTTAATTAGTTTGTTTTCTGTCACTCTTTACTTCTGTGATTCGTCGGGAACGAGATATTCGCTTCTTTTAGAAGCAAGTAAATTTTTAAATACGAGTCATATAATTCATCGTGATTTTAACCCAGACGAAATAATAAATGACGCAGATAGTAGAAGGAGGGAGAATACCTTTACTAGAACAAAAAATTTTTACTATTTAATAAAAACAATTCCATTAGCTGAATTGCGGATTGAAACTATTCCTGGGAAAAATGAGGTTTTTAAGATAAAACGTCAACGTGGTGATACCGAGATATATTATCCAGAGATTGAAGAACTGTGGTATCCAGGTATGTTCTATTAATTGTAAAAATTAAATTGATTAAAATTCAAAAAAATGGAAATCATTATTAACCCTTCAGAAAATCTTAAATTAGGAGATTTTCTGAGAATATTAAATTGCAGTGTCGAAGCTTACGGAAATACCCGAGTAAGACATAAATGGCAATTTAATAAAGAAAAACTATATCATTTAAATTGTCTATCTGCTTATGATAAGGCAAGAATTAAAGCTATGGATGAATTAAAATATGAAGCTCATTCTAAATTTAAAAATGAATATCAAATTTGTTTAATAACAAAAGAACTTGAGAAAAATTTTGTGATAGAAAGAGGAGATGATATTCGTTGGAATGAATGGGATTGTTATTTAGAAAAGTCCTTTGAGATTTGTTGTAACCTAACATTGCAAGCAGAGGTTTATAGAGTTAGTAAAAAATGATAAAGATAAGACGCAAAATATTTATATTTGCGTCTTTTTTTTAGATTTTTTTCTTAATCTTGGTTCGCCAAAAATCCAAAAAGTCCCCGCCCCGCATTCCTCCCGCACCCTCCTGCGGGGCGGAAACCCAAACCCAATCCCGCCGAATTCAAAAAGAATAAG
>LBPS01000010.1:0-34195 GCA_000990325.1 Candidatus Nomurabacteria bacterium GW2011_GWE2_34_25 | reverse complement strand
TGTGCTACTGCACAGAGGTGCTTTAGCACGCGGGGAACGCTAGAGATACATTTATTAGTTTTTAATAAAATAGGTTCGAGCGGAATCGTATAACCACACAATATAAAAATACCCGTTAGGGTATTTTTATATTGTGCCGAGAAAGCACATGACCTGCTTCATGTGCGTCCAGATTTGAAAGATTATTCATTAAAATTATTAATATAATTTTTTGAATAATACCCGACTAAGTAATAGTCAAATCTGGGTCTCGGCACCACATAATTTTTTTTCATTTAGTGTTATAATGAAACTATGGAAAATTTTAAATCAATATTAGTATTAATAATAATTCTAGGCATTGTATCGCTAATTGGTTTTTGGGCGATTTCGACCATAGAATCTGGTGATGATCATTTAAGTAATCAACAGCAAAAAGAATTAGAAAATAAGAATAAAGAATTAGAGAAAGAGATTGTAGCTCTCAAAAATCAAATAAAAGAAATTGTTGCCAATAATGAAAAAGAATTAATGAATACAAAGGAAGCTCCGTCTGAAGAAGATGCAACCAAGCAAGCAGGGTCAGTACAGCCAATCGTAAAGGATCCTGCTACTACAGAGCCCGCTGTCTTAAAATATCAAACTTTAATAAACGAGCTCCAGAAAATTCTAAATAGTAAAATGATTTTAAAGAAAGGATCTCAAGGGGTAAGTGTTGGCTCTGTACAAAAGTTTTTGAATATTTATAATAAAACTTCTAATAGGGTAGACAATGATTATGGAACGAGTACAGTGACAGCTGTAACTAAATTTCAAAAGGATCAAGGTATAACAGTGTCGGGAGAGACAGGTGTTACTACTACTTCAAGGATGATAGATTGGTTGAAGAAACAATAAAATCATAATTTCAAAAGCGGTTGGGCGTAGCCCAACCGCTTTTGAAATTTAATCTAAATTGATTTAACTTTTAACTTTGTTTCTTTATTTTTATCTATCTTTGGCAATTTAATGATTAAGAGCCCATGCTTCTCAATAGCTTCAGCTTGCTCTGGATCAACTTCTTCAGGAAGAGACATTGTTCTTGAAAATGTTCCCCAATATAATTCTTGAACAACATAATTTTCTTTACCGATAGATTGATTCTCTTCTCTTTTACCACGAATAGAAATAGTATCACGAGTTATGTTTATAGATAGATTATCAGGGTGCACTCCTGCTATCATAGTTTGGATAATTATTTCACCTTGTGTTTGATATAAGTCTACAGTAAGTTCAGCTTCTTGTTCTTCTTCCCATTTAGAATCTTTATCATTATCTCCTAATCCCTCCACATCTTTACCATTTAAAACAACTTTTTTCGATTCTTCCTCTTTAGGGTTTTCTTCTTCTTGGTCTTCCATGCGTATACTGCCTGTAAGACGTTCTAAAAATGATCTCTTTTTCATCATATATAATTTATGAGAGTTTTTCTACTACCCCCATACGTTTTAATTTCTCAAATATAAGAATGTTAATAATAGCGACGACCCACAAGAACCCAAAAACAGAAAGGAAATTTTCACCACTACCTTTCATTATAAAAAAATTAAAGACACTATGCAAGGTGATAGCACATGTTATCCCCATAGTAAGGTAAATTATTTTATTTTGTTTCGAATAAAATGATAAACCAAGGGCACTGCCGATCATTCCACTTGAGATGGCATGTAATAAGGTTGACCCCAGAAAACGTAAATTTCCAGTAAGCATACCCACGATACTATCACTTGTACTCATTGGTTTTATAAGGTATAAGACATTTTCAAAAGCCGCAAAACCCAATGCTGTAACGATAAAATACATAGGAAAGTCTATGGGTTTTCTTATTATATTATTGCCAAAAATTATAAATGAAATTCCAATTAATTTTAATAATTCTTCTATAGCAGCCCAAACTATGATTTGAATAGTATTGTCTTGGATTAAATCCATTGAGAATTTTTCCATCCACATAGCAACTAGTACCATAATAGCTCCTAATATAAAAGATATTATAACTAATCCTATTGGTTCAGGTTCATCCCTGTCTTCTTGATACATCCAAAACCAAAGCCATAAGATAGCTGGTACGACCCCGCCTAGTATTGCGAATAGAATTGTTTTTGGTTCTGTCATTATAATATTATATAGGCCACTTCTCCACCATCAATAATTTCTTATTATCTATTGGCATTATACTCCATATCTCTTCGGTCACGAAAGGCATGAATGGGTGAAGAATTTTTAATGATTTTTCTAATATTTCTAGTAGAAGTGTTTGTCTTGATATTTTTTGTCCTTCATCACTTCCTAATAGTATTGATTTACTTTCTTCTATTATAATATCTGCAAAGGTATGCCAGATATAATGATAAATTTTTTCTGATGCTAGATAGAACCGAAAATTCTCCATATCTGTCGTAATATCTTTAATTTCTAAATTAAATTCATCCATGATTTTTTTATCTTGTTCATTTAATTCAGATTTTTTAAAATTCTGGTCTTGAATACTAGACATTACAAAGCGAGTTATGTTCCAAAGTTTATTGGCAAAGTTTTTATAGCCTTTAATTCTATCTCTTGATAGGGCTAGATCCATACCAGGAGTATTACCAACAACAAGAGCTATCCGTAAAGCGTCGGAACCGTATATGTCAATAAGTTCAATAGGGTTTACTACATTACCTTTTGACTTACTCATCTTTTCTCCCTTTTCATCATTTACTAGTCCATGAAGATAAACATTTTCAAAAGCTACCTCATCATGAAGATAAAGAGCAAAGATAACCATTCTAGGTATCCATTTAAATATCAAATCTCTTCCTGTTTCCATAACATTTGTTGGGTGATAGATGTCTAAATCTTGTGCATCTGGATATCCAAGAGAAAGGAGAGTCCATTGTCCTGAAGAGAACCAAGTATCAAAAGTATCAGTATCTTTACGAAGTAGACCTCCGCAATCACAAACTTTTAGTTCATCACTTAAGTCTGAAAATCCTTTTTTACAAGAATTACAAATTTTAGCTGGAATAGGGATACCCCAAACAATCTGGCGAGAGATATTCCAGTCGATAGTATTTGTCATCCAGTAACGGAAAATCTTCTCGTAGTTTTCTGGGAAAAATTTAATTTTACCGCTATTAACTGCTTCTAGTGCTCTGTCTGCTAGTGGACGCATTTTTACGAACCACTGATCTTTAATTTGTGGTTCTATAATAGTGTTGCATTTAAAACATACTTTGACATTGTGCTTATAGGCTTCATCTATTTTCACTAAGAGACCCTTTTGCTTTAGCTTCTCTATTATCATTGGGCGAGCTTTTGAAATGTGTATACCTTCAAATTCTCCAGCAATAGGAAGAAGTTTACCTTTCCAGTCTATAATCTGTTCTTTTTCTAGATTGTGTCTTTCTGCAATTTCAAAGTCTACTTGGTCGTGCCAAGGTGTGATGGTCATAACTCCTGTTCCAAATTCCATATCTACACTTTCGTCTTTTATAACAGTTGCAGTTATAGGACCATTAATCCATTCTAGATCTATTTTTTGCCCATCTTTATAATCAGCATATCTTTTATCATCAGGATGCATTACTACGTATTTGTCTCCAAATTTTGTTTCAGGACGAGATGTACTTATTACGAAAGGGCCGTATTGCATGTAATAGAAAGGTTCTGTTCTTTCTTCGAACTCTGTTTCAACTTCTGAAAGGGAAGTCTGATGTTTAGCACACCAGTTCACTATACGGTCTCCACGATAAATCAAACCATCCTTAAACATTTTATCAAAAGTTATTTGAACATTTTTTACTACTTCAGGATCTAAGGTAAACTTTTCTCTAGACCAATCGCAAGATGCTCCAAGTCTACGAACATCGTTTTCCATGAATTCTTTATTTGCGATCGTGAAGTCGTAAATCTCTTTATATAAATCTTCAGGCTTCATGTCGAAACGTGAACGTCCTTCTTTTTCTAATTTTCTTTCATAAACTATTTGTGTTTCAAATCCTGCATGATCAGCTCCAGGCACCCAAAGAGTACGTTCGCCCTTCATTCTGTGGTATCTGGTCATGATATCTTCTAGAGTAACAAAAAGAGCATGTCCAGCATGTAGTTTACCGTTGGCATTTGGAGGAGGCATAACTATAGTAAAAGGTTTAGCGTCTTTATCCGTCACACCTTTTTCAATACAAACATCAGGATTGAAGAAACCACTATCTTCCCAGATTTTATAAATTCTCCCTTCCGTTTCCTTTGGGTCGTATGGATTAAGTAGTTTAGGGTCAATGTTTGGTTCTTGCATATATAAAATATAGCATATTTTAAAGCGGAATTAAAATAGTCTTGACTTTACTAGATATTAGAAGTAGTCTGAAATAGAAAAAATATTTAAAATCACTTTTATAAAATTAAAAAATGGATCAGATATTAAGTATTATTGCTGCATTATTATCCTTATCGGTTTCGATAATAGGATTACCTCTTCAGATTCACACCAATTACAAACTAAAAAAAGTTATTGGATTAAGACCAGAATTGTTTCTTATTTCATTTTTGTCATATGCAGTTTGGTCATTAAGAGCTTATTTCATTAATGACTGGTATATGTTTGTAGCATATTTACCAGGTGCAATATTTTCTTTTGTAATTTTGGTTCAGATTAAATTATATAAAAAGCCCTAGAGTAATTTCAAAAGGCTTTTTATTTTTTTACAAACTCAAATTACCTTCAGCTTTAATTTTATTTATATTTTTTACAAACTTTTTATTTTTTGCTTGATAGTAACCAGCAATAGCAATCATAAGAGCATTGTCGCCAGTTAGAGCCCTGACGGGGAAGTGAACTTTAGTATTTAGGAAGTCGGACTTCCTAAGTTTTTTAATTTCTTTATTCATTTGCTCTTGAAGATAAGTATTGGCAGAGACTCCACCTCCCACTATGAGGGTTTTGATTTTATATTGTTTGATAGCCTTGATAGTTTTGTGTACAAGAGTTTCTACTACTGCATCTTCAAATTCTTTTGCAATCTTTTGCTTTATATTTATGTTTTCCAATACATTTGGATTTTTTTCTTTCAAGTCTCGTATTAGATAGAGTACGGCTGTTTTAAGTCCAGAGAAAGAGAAGTCATAATCCTTAGAATAAATCATTGGACGTGGAAGAATTATTTCGTCGCTCGTCATATTCTTTCCGTCAGCACGCAATAAAATTCTGCTGAATTTTTTGCTAATGCTCGGCTCGACAGCCTGTGCAATGCTTCCTGAAAGAACACGACTTCGCTCCTCATTGGCCAATCTTGATATTTCTGGACCTCCTGGGTAAGGAAGGCTCATCATACGAGCCACTTTGTCGAAAGCTTCTCCAGAGGCATCGTCTCTTGTTTGTCCGAGTTTTTTATACTTGTGCCAATTTTTTACTAATATAAGTTCAGTATGTCCTCCAGAGACTAGAAGCGAAAGCATTGGGAATATTTTTTCGTTTGTATCTACTTTAAAAGTTTTTCCTTTTTTAGGGAAAATAGAAAAGATATGACCCTCCATATGATTCACTGGGACTATAGGGATATTATATTTTAGAGATAATTCCTTGGCGAAGACTATTCCTGTCCAAAGTGCTGGCTCAAGTCCTGGGCCTGTCGTTACAGCTATGGCATCTATTTTCTCTATCTTTATTTTTGCGTCTTTGAGTGTTTTTTCTAGAACAAGAGGTAAATTTTTGATATGTTCTCTTTTGGCCATAGCAGGGAAGACACCCCCATATTCTTTATGGATTTCAATTTGTGAATTTACATTATTTGCCAAAATCTTAAAAGTATCACTTTTGCTCAGTCTTTTCACTTCTACTATGGCTATGGCCGTCTCATCACAAGATGTTTCAATTGCTAATATTCTCATGAAAGTACTATATCACAAGGGTTTTTATTTGCCTATCGTTATGGTAGAATGAAAATATATGAAAAAAGAAAGATTAGGATTTAATATATCTATTATGGGAATAATTACATCTGGTAAAGATACTCAAGTAAAATTATTTAGAGATAAGTATAATTTACAACCAGTAGAAACTGGATTATATACCAGAAATCTTTTAAAAGAAAAAAGTAAAAATGGAGATTGGGCAAGGAGGGCAGCAAGCAAGGGAGGAGCATTGCCAGTAGTTTTAATGAAGGAATTTATATCTAAAGAAATAAAGAATAAACCCAAGAACAAAGATCTTGTATTTGTAGGTGGTCCATGGTTAAAACCAGAAGCACAATTAGTTGTAAAATTAATGAGAGAAAATAATAAAAAATATTTTGTTGTTTATATTACTTTACCAAAAAAAGAAATTTATAGAAGATCATTAAAAAGAAAACAAGATGAAACAGTAAAAGATGTTTACAAGGTGCTTGATGAAGAAAAAATTATAAAACAAAGAATAAAAGTTTATGAGAACCAAATTAGTAAAACTATAAAATATTTTGATAATCTAAATATTCTTAAAAAGATAAACGGTAATCAATCTATTGAAAAAGTTCATCAAGATATAGAGAAAGCATTAGATTATTTTAAAAAGTTAAATAAAAAATAATTTATGAAAATACTCAATGAATTACTAAATGACATAGCTATACTAGAAACGCACGGGAATATCGATGCTGGAGTTTCTTCGATATCACTTGATTCAAGAGCTATTTTACCTCATTCGTTATTTGTTGCTCTAGTGGGTAATGTTACAGATGGTCACAATTTCATAGACGAAGTTATAGAGAAAGGTGCGAAAACCATTGTTTATGAAAAAGATATAGGAGAGTTTAGGGGAGGAATTACATATATAAAAGTTGCAGATAGTCATGAGGCAGTAGGTTTACTCGCAAGTAATTTTTATGGTAATCCATCTCAGAAAATGAAACTTGTAGGAATTACAGGTACAAGTGGCAAGACTACGACAGCCACACTTCTTCATCAGCTTTTTCGTGACTTAGGATACAAGGCAGGACTCATAGGTACTGTAGTAAATAAAATAAATGATTTTTCAGAAGAGGCTCATCGCACGACCCCAGATGCTGTAACTTTAAATGAACTTCTTGCTCGCATGGTAGATGAAGGCTGTGAATATTGCTTTATGGAAGTTTCTTCGCATTCAGTATCTGAGAAGCGTATTTCAGGGCTTCACTTTGTCGGAGGTATATTTACAAATCTATCACTTGATCATTTAGATTATCATAAAACTTTAGATAGTTACGCTGATGCTAAGAAAGAATTCTTCGATATGATTCCTATGGCAGGTTTTGCTATTGCAAATATAGACGACGAGAGAGGTGAATACATGCTTTCTACCACTAAGGCTCACACTTATACATTGAGCTTAAAGAAAAAAGCCAATTTCAATGAAAGATTTGAATCAAGACTTATAGGAGAATTTAACGCTTATAACTTGCTTGGAATTTATGCTGTGGCAGTTTTGCTTGGCCAAGAAAAGGCTAAGGTTATTGAAATTATTAAGAATCTAGAAGCTGTTCCTGGAAGATTTCAATATTATAAATCTGACAATGGTGTCATAGGTATAGTGGATTATGCTCACAAGCCAGATGCTTTAGAGAATGTTCTTAAAACAGCCAATGACATGAAAGGAAATGGCAAGCTTATTGTCGTTGTTGGCTGTGGTGGAGATAGAGATAAGAGTAAGCGTCCGATAATGGCGAAGATTGGTTATGACATGAGCGACATTCTTGTTCTTACTTCCGATAATCCTCGTACTGAAAAGCCGGCCGATATATTAGAAGATATGAGAAAGGGAATAGACGGCCTACCAACAGATAGCAAGGTATATATAATTCCTGACCGTCGTGAAGCGATTGCAAAGGCCTGCTTGTCTGCAGTCCAAGGTGACATTATTCTTATCGCAGGAAAAGGCCATGAGACATATCAAGAAGTGAATGGAGTTCAGACTCATTTCGATGATTTAGAGGAGCTTCATAAATATTTGAAATAGAATGCAGAATTACAAACAACAATTTAAGGGGAAGAAGATTACAATTATGGGATTAGGACTTCTCGGTAGGGGTCTTGGTTATACGAAGTTCTTGGCAGAATGCGGAGCAGATTTGACAGTGACTGATTTAAAGACCAAAGAACAACTTAAGGCTTCAGTAGAAGCAATTAAGAATTACGAATTAAAAATTAAGAATAAAAATAAAATAAAGTTTGTATTGGGGGAGCATAGGTTAGAAGATTTTAGGGACAGAGATATGATAGTTAAAAATCCGGGGATACCCCTTGATTCTATTTATATAAAAGAAGCGAGAAAGAATGGTATTCCAGTCGAGATGGATGTGTCTTTATTTGCAAAGTGTACCCCTGAAGTCATGATCATAGGAGTGACGGGTACCAGAGGAAAGTCTATGACTACGACTCTTATATACGAGATACTTAAAGCTAATGAGAAATTCTTAAAGAAGAATGTGTATGTAGGAGGAAATCTTCGTGGAGTAGCGACCTTACCTTTACTTAAGAAAGTTAAGGCGGGGGACATTTTAGTTTGTGAGCTTGATTCTTGGCAATTACAAGGTTTTGGTGAAGCTCATATTTCTCCACAGATTTCTGTTTTTACTACATTTATGCCTGATCATATGAATTATTATAAAGATTCAATGGAGAAATATTTCGATGACAAGGCGAATATTTTTAAATATCAAAAAAGTGGAGACACTTTAGTAATCCTTCCAGATATGAAGAAGTGGATAAAGAAAGAAGACGTAAATGGCAAATTAATTATCGCAGACAAGAAAAATGTTGATACTTGGAAGTTCAATGTTAAAGGGGACCATCATAGGAACAATCTGGCTTGTGCGGTAAAAGTTGCTGAAGTACTAGGTATTCCAGAAATAAAAATTAAAAAAGTTGTTTCAAAGTTTGAAGGATTAGAGGGACGTCTTCAACTTTTAAAAATTTACAAAGGCATAAAGATTTACAATGACAACAATGCCACAACCCCCGAGGCTACGATCGCTGGTCTTGAAGCATTAGTTTCCCCTAGGCACGGCCTAGGGGAAAGGAAAATTGTGCTTATTTGTGGGGGAGCAGACAAGGGTTTAAATCTTGATAATTTTACAAAAGCTGTAAATAAGTATTGCAAGGCGGCGGTAATGATCCCAGGGACGGGAACGGAGAGGTTGATTACCAATTACCAATTACTGATTACTAATGAAGTAGGAAGGGATCTGAAGGATATAGTAAAGACTGTGCTAGGCAAGGCCTCACGCGGGGATATAATCCTTTTCTCCCCAGCATTTGCCTCCTTTGGAATGTTTAATAATGAGTATGAAAGGAATGACTTATTTATGAAAATTATTAAAAAATTAAAATAAAATGCAAAAATTTGAAATTAAAAACAGAAAAGGTCTAAAAATTGTTGGAGAACTTTTGATACCAGAAAATTCTGTTGGTTTATCTTTTGTAATGCATGGACTAAGTGGGTATAAAGAAGAACTTCATATTAAATTATTGGCTGACACACTTTTTGAGAATAATTATATAGTAGTAAATTTTGATGCAACAAACTCAAGAGGAGAAAGTGAGGGAAAGTATGAAGATGCAACTTTTCAAAAACACTACGACGATTTAGTTGATGTGATAAATTGGTCAAAAAATCAAGATTGGTATGTAGAGCCTTTTATTCTAGCTGGCCAAAGTATGGGTGGTTTTGCGGTAACAAAATATGCAGAAGAATTTCCTGGTGAAGTAAAAGGTTTATTCCCTTATGCTGCGGCTTTTTCTGGGAAAGATAGTTTTGAAACTTATAGTAAACTTAAACCAAAAGAACTTAAAGATTGGAAAGAAACAGGTTGGATCTATCGGACTAGTAAATCAAGAACAGATTTTGAGTTGAGACTTCCTTGGTCACATATGGAAGAAAGATTGAAGCACGATTTAAAACCAATGGCACATAAAATTACTATGCCAGTATTATTTGTTGTAGGAGAAGATGATATAAGTTGTCCTCCAAGCGATCAAAAGAAATTTTATGATTTACTTCCAAAAGATACAATAAAAGAATTTCATATCGTAAAAGGAGCAGGTCATGTATTCCGTGAATCTCAACACTTAAATGAATTAAAAGAAATATTTAATAATTGGTTAAAAAATTTAAAATAATATGAAAAAAGTTTATTTAATTCATGGTTTTGAAGGAAGTCCAAATGGTGGATGGAGACCGTATTTAATGGGAGAGTTAGAAAAGCAAGATATTTATTCATTTGCATTATCTATGCCGACTCCAGATAAACCTATTGTGTCTGAATGGCTATCAGAAATAAAACATTATGTGGATAGAGATATCAATGATGATGTATATCTAGTGGGACATAGTCTTGGGGGTACTGCAATACTACGTTATTTAGAACAATTTAATTCTCATAATATTAAAGGTGTTATTATTGTGAGTGCACCGTGCATGCGTACAGAAGTTAATAAGAAAATATGGAGTTTTTTAGAGACTAATTTTGACTGGTCAGTTATTAAAAAATCAATACAAAATGTTATAGTTATTCTAATGAATTGAATGGTGAATTAATAATCATTCCAAACGGTAAGCATTTGAATGGTTCAGCTGGATATACTCAATTACCTGAAGCATTATTAGCAGTACTTAAAATAATAAAATAATATGATGAAAAAAGTAGAAATTGGAGCAATATATAAGCATTATAAGGGAACCAAGGTGAAAGTCTTGGGTGAAGCCTTACATAGTGAGACTATGGAGCCGATGGTTGTTTATATGCACCTAGAGGACGGAGCTTCTTGGGTTCGTCCAAAGAAAATGTTTTTGGAAAGTGTTTTAGTAAAAGGTAAAAAGATAGAGAGATTCCAGAAAATTAAACAAGAAATTTTAATAAAACCAAGTAAAAAATAATATGCAAGATTTAGATTTATCAAAAATTAATAATGTTCACTTTATTGGTATCGGAGGGATTGGCGTCTCAGCGGTGGCTAGGATGATGAAGGCGATGGGTAAGAATGTGACAGGGCAGGATATGCAAGATGGTGAGATTGTGGAAGAGCTTAAAAAGCTTGATATAGATATAAAGGTTGGACATCAGTCGTATGAAGCTATACCTGAGGATACTGATTTAGTCGTTTATACTGTGGCTATCGAGACCTACGACAAGGAGCTTTTTGATAAAATAAAAAATAAGGAAGTCGGACTTCCTTATCTTTCATATGTGAAAAAATTTATAGCTAAGTCGTATCCTGAAATGCTTGGAATTATAAGTAAAGATAAGTATACAATAGCAGTTTGTGGTACACACGGGAAGACGACTACGACTGGCATGCTCGCTCAAATTTTCAAAGATGCGAGTTTGGACCCGACCGTAATTGTTGGTTCATTACTTAAAGACAAAGAGGGGAATCGTACAAATTTTATAGGAGGAACCCCTAATCGTGCCGACGGGCAAGAATATTTCATTGTTGAAGCTTGCGAATATCGTCGGTCATTTTTGAAAATAAATCCAAATATTTTGGTGATTACAAATATAGATGAAGATCACTTGGACTACTATAAAGACATAGAAGATATCAAGAGTGCATTCCATGAGATGGCTATGAAAGTGCCAAGTGATGGATTTATAGTATGTAACGTAAATGATGATAATATAAAAGATGTAGTAAAAGATATAAATGCGCGTGTTATAGATTGGCAGGATTATTTTGATGCTAATTTGAAACTTAAAATTCCCGGAGTTCACAATAAGAAGAATGCTGCCGCTTCGATAGCTACTGGAGAAATCTGTGGCATTGAAAAAGAAAATGGAAGAAAGTACATTGCAGAATTCTCTGGCACTTGGCGACGATTTGAATTCAAAGGGGAGTTACCCAATGGAGTACTTGTATACGATGATTACGCTCATCATCCCAAGGAAATCACTTCTACCTTAGAAGGCTTTAGAGAATTATACAAGAAAGAAGACAATTGGAAGATTACCGTCATTTTTCAACCTCATTTGTTTTCTCGTACGAAATTGTTATTAAATGATTTTGCTCAAAGTTTCAAAGATGCAGACCAAGTCATGCTTCTTCCTATATACTATGCTCGTGAAGTTGACGATGGTTCTATATCTTCAGAAATTTTAGAATTAGAAATAAATAAATATACCGATAACGCAGAAGCTTTCCCTGATTTTAAAAGCCTAGAAAAGAACTTGTTTATAAGGTTGGAGAATATGGACGACAAGAATATTGTAGTCACTATGGGTGCAGGTGAAGCTTTCAAAATAGGAGAGACTATACTTAAATAAATCTGTGATATAATTATATTAGTGAGAAAATATTTTATATTTTTTATATTAATATATTTTATTTTTATCCCATCATATTCTTTTGGGGCAACTTTAGCCACTGGATTTATCCCAGGCCAGATTTGGTACTCGAAAGATCCTTTCATAGAAGGTGATACAGTGAAGATATATACAGCTCTATGGAATAGTAGTTTTTCGTCCCTATCTGCAAAGGTAGAATTTTATGACAAAAACGTTATCCTAGGTTCTAGGGATGTTGTTGTTCCTGCATTAAAGTTGCAAGATGTTTCTGTTTCTTGGAAAGTTACCTCAGGAGATCACTTAATTTCAGCTAAGATTATATCGCCTAGTACTACTACCAGTGGCAAGAAAGAGGCTGTGATAGTTACTAATACTACTACAGAGATAGACAAAAGATTCGTTCCAGTAGTTTTAACTACAGCAGAAGGTAAGCCTGCAACTTCTTCTGATGTTTTAAAAAGTCAGATCGATAAAGCCACTTCATCTGTAGATGATATTGTACCTTTGTCTATCAGTACCCCTGTCTCAAAAAATATTGGACTTATAGATAATTTTCGAGAAGATGCATTTAAAAAGATTTCAGCAACTAAGATTGAGACCAAAGATAGAATTGATGAAATAAATAAAATAGAAAACAAAACTACAACTGACAAGACCTCAACTGTTCAAAATAAAGTTGGAGTAGAAGATGCGACAGAAAAGCCTATTACTTATCTGAAGCTTATTTTTCTTTCAATACTCTCTTTTATTTTTGGAAGCAAGCTTGTATTCTATGCAATCATTGTTTTCCTTGTTTTCTTAATAGTTCGGTTTATATATCGTAAAATACGTAATAGGTATTAAAGTTTGTCAAATCAGGTTCTTTTCTAGTATAATATTCATATGAAAAGAGTATTTTTTGATATATTACTTTGTTTGGTTATATTTTTATTGCCTTGGTGGGTAACCCTTTTCTTTGCCGTTTTAGGGTTATTTCTTTTCAGAAATTATTATGAATTTTTAGTTTTCTCTGTTGTTATCTATTTACTATCTAGTCCTCCCCCAAGCTCTCTATTTGGTAACTCATTTTTAATATATTTATCAATAATTATTTTTTATATGTTTATTCAGTACTTACGAAGTCATATAATTCTATACAACAATGAGATTCCATTCCAGAAATAAAAGAATAAAAGGGTACATCACCCCAGATGAGATATTCCTCGACTCTAAGAATTTACCCGAGTTCAACACTCAGCAATTTGAAGGTCGCTTGGAAAAAGCAATTCCAAAGAAATCAATATTTTTCCTTGGGACCTTTTTCCTTTTTTGTTCACTTTTATTTTTATACCAACTTGGCAATTTACAGATTATAAAAGGTGAAGCCTACTTCAAGAAAAGTGAGAACAACACTCTCATGAAGCAACCAATCTTCGCAGATCGTGGTCTTATCTACGATAGGAACGATGTACTTCTTTCTTGGAATACTTGGGATAGTGCAGATTTAGATAAATTCTCATCACCTGTGCGTACTTATATTTCTGATTCTGGTTTTGGTTTACTCCTTGGGTATGTAAGTTCTCCGGCAAAGGATTCGTCAGGGCGTTATTGGCAAGATTCATTTATAGGCAAAGATGGTATAGAGAAGTCTTACAATACAAATCTTACAGGCAAGAATGGTGTACGTATTACTGAGACCGATGTAAAGGGAGTGATTCAATCCGAGAACATTGTGACTCCTCCCGTAGCTGGTGAGAACATAAAGCTTTCTATTGATAGTAGAATACAAAAAAAGATGTATGAATCTATATCTTCAATGGCCAACAACGCATCTTTCTCTGGTGGTGCTGGCGTACTTATGGATATCAAAACAGGAGAAATAATTGCGATAACAAGCTATCCAGAATATAATTCAAATGTTTTATCTAAGGGCGAAGACAAGAAAACTATTAATAATTATTTTTCGGACAAGAGAAAAGTATTTCTTAATCGTGCAGTTTCAGGGCTTTATACCCCAGGTTCGATTGTGAAGCCTTTCTTGGGCTATGGAGCTCTTTCTCTAGATGTGATTACTCCTTCAAAACAAATATTTTCGAACGGTTCAATCTCTATACCAAATCCATATTTTCCTGAAAAGAAATCAGTTTTCAAAGACCATGGATCTTTCGGATATGTCGATATGAGAAAGGCGATTGCGATTTCTTCAGACGTATACTTCTATGAGATTGGAGGAGGTTTTGAAAGCCAAAAAGGTTTAGGGATTATTAATATTGATAAATATGCTAAATTGTTTGGCTTAGCAGAAAAAACAGGAATAGATGTAGGGAATGAAAAAGGAGGAATAGTACCAACACCAGAATGGAAGTCCAAAACTTTTAAGGGGGATGCGTGGAGAATTGGAGATACATACAATACGGCTATTGGTCAATACGGTTTCCAAGTTACGCCCCTATCTATGACGAGAGCCATAGCCGGGATAGCTTCGATGGGGATAATTCCTACTCCACATATTCGATTAGCAGATGAGGCCTTTAATTCAAAGGTAACAACAATTCCAATTGATCAAGATAAAATGAGGGTCATTCACGAGGGTATGCGTATGGCGGTTACTGAAGGGACCGCTACCGCCCTAAATTTATCTACGGTTAAAGTTGCCGCCAAGTCAGGAACAGCTCAGATAGGATTAGGAAATACAAATACCAACTCTTGGATAATTGGATTCTTCCCTTATGATAATCCGAAATACTCTTTCGCTATTCTGATGGAGAGAGGACCTAAAATAGCGTCAGGTAATGCTACACGAGTCATGAGTGAAATAATTGATTATATAAGTATTTATATCCCAGAATATTTGAAGTAATAAGAGGGGATAAATCTTTGACATATTTATCTTTAATTGCTACAATCTGACTCTATATGGATGAAATAAATTATATAACAGAAGAGAAAAAACAAGCATTAATAGATGAGCTTAGAGTTTTAACAACCATTAAAAGAAAAGAGATATTAGAATCTCTTGAAGCCGCCAAAGCCCTTGGCGACTTATCTGAAAATGCGGAATATCATCAAGCACGTGAAGATCAAGGCAAGACAGAAGATCGTGTCCATCAGATTGAATACATGCTTCAATCTTCTGTTGTCGTAAAAAAGCATCAAAGTTCTAAAGTTGAAATTGGAACAACTGTTATTGTAAAGAAAGAAGGATCCAAAGATAGTACAACTTATAGTATTGTTGGAGCTGAAGAAGCAGATATGATACACAATAAAATTTCAAATAAGTCACCCTTAGGCGAGGCTTTATTTGGCAAAGTTAAAGGAGATGTAGTTTCTATCAAAACTCCCAAGGGGCTAGTCAAATATACCCTAGTTGATATACAATAGAGCTATGGCATCTATTATAGAATTGCGCGCTGCGCGTTTACAAAAAATTAATAAATTAAAAGAAGCAGGGATGGATCCGTATCCTACTTCTGTTCCACGTGATTATCCTATAAAAGAAGTCAAAGATTCTTTTGATAGTTTATCATTATCTTTAGGTGAAAAGAATATTTCAATTACTGGAAGAGTTATCATTGTCCGCGGGCAAGGGTCTATCCTCTTTGTCGTACTACAAGATGGACATGAAAGATTGCAAGCTGTATTAAAAAAGGATGAATTGACCGAAAAAGTTTTTAATTTATTTGTTGATACTATTGATAATGGAGATTTTATTTCTGTGACTGGGTCACTTTTTGTAACACAGAGAGGAGAGCAAAGTATTTTGATAAAAGATTGGAAGATGGCGACCAAGGCCTTGCTCCCACTGCCAGACAAATGGCACGGACTACAAGATATAGAAGAGACTTATCGTAAACGATATTTAGATATTCTGATGGACAAGGAATTATATGGAAGATTTATTCTTCGTTCAAAAATAATTAAATTCGTCAGAGCTTTTTTTGACAAGAAAAATTTCTTAGAGATAGAGACCCCTATTCTTCAGAGTGAGGCAGGAGGGGCTATGGCTAAAACCTTCAATACACATCACAATGACTACGATATGGACATGGTCTTACGCATATCTCTAGAACTCGAACACAAGATGCTAATGACAGGAGGGTACGAGAGAGTTTACGAAATAGGCAAGAATTTCAGGAATGAAGGTTCAGACCCTACTCACTTACAAGAATTTACAATGATAGAGTGGTATGCGGCATATCAGTCTCTTGAAACCAATATGAAATGGACTGAGGAACTTATAAAATCCATTGCAACAGATTTGATGGATAAGACTATTTTTAAAGTCTATGATAATGATGGCAATGGTGTAGATGTAGATCTATCCTTAGAGTGGCCTCGTATTACATTTGGTGAATTGCTTAAAAAAGATACAGGTACAGATATAGAAGCTATTACATTAGAAGAAGCTAAAATAGAAGCTCTGAAGTGGGGGATAAAAGAAGAAGAGGTTAAGAAACTTGGCCGTGGTAATTTACTTGATAAGATTTACAAAAAGGCTTCACGTGGGAAAATTATTAATCCGACCTTCGTGACAGATTTTCCAGGAGATTTGAAACCTCTAGCCCAACAAAATGAGAATGGTACAGCTAAGGTTGCTCAGCTTATTATTGCTGGAGCAGAGATCACGAATCAATATGCCGAGCTTGTAAATCCGCTTATACAGAGAGACCTTCTTGTTTCTCAGGCAAAGGCGAAGGAAGGAGGAGATGAAGAAGCTATGGGAGTCAATGAAGGCTTCTTGACTGCTATGGAGCACGGAATGCCTCCTATGACGGGGTTTGGGATGGGTATAGACCGCCTTGTTGCAATATTTACAGAACAGAAAAATCTTCGTGATACAATATTTTTCCCAACAATGAGACCAAGAGAATAATTGGATAAAAATAAAAATGACCAAACCTTTATGTGAAAAGTTTGGTCGTTTTAAGTTGTTTAATCTTCAGAAGCTCAATCTTTAGAAGGAGGATTAGTATAGCCACTTATTGAAAATGTGGCAGTACTGTCTGGTTTCGCTAACATTGGGTCGAATTCACCTCTGGCAGCTGTATCATTCCTTTCAGAAAGGAATAAATCCAGTCCAGCGTCATGGTCATTGGCATTCTTAGCCTGACCAATATAAAATGCATTTTTTAATTCCATCGTTATTAGGGATTTAAAGTTTCATTTATAATATCGTAATTTTACTCTTTTGTCTACTGCTTGTTGACTTTATGAGCAATTAATGTTATTCTTGTATAAAGTTGTATAGATTTTAAATTTTCAGTTAGATTATTTATTTCAGTTTTTCCTCTTGGGAAGATTGTGATAAATAATCTAATTTTTAAATTAAAATAAATTGTACTATGAAAAACTATTTCTCTTTTTGGTTTCATTCAATTTTCGAGAGAAAATATAATGAAACAGATCGATTGGATCTTATCGCTCATCTTGAAAACCTTGGGAATGACGTGGCTGTTAAAAAAGTTGGTCATTTTGTTATTCATAAAAAACAAAGTGAATGTCTAGGTCACTCTTCAATTTATTCAAATTTAAGTTACTACAATCATCCACAAATTAATTCCAAGTTATTGGTCGAATTTGGCTTACCAGTTAATGATAAAGAAAGAATTCTTCTGAAATTTAATATGGGTGAAAGTAGGTGTATTTTCCAATTAACTGGAACTTTGACGAACGAAGAAAGAATTATTTTTCGTGATATTTTTCCATTAAGTTACAGTTCTAGAAATTGGAGACTAGCCTTCTCTTATTTTTCTGAAAAAATTAATTTCATTGTAGATTTTGTTGCAAAAAAAGACAAAGTTATTGCTATCGATCTATTGGAAGAAAAAGTTAAAACATTATTGAGTAAAGATCAATCTGAATATGTTGTTAAGGAAGTGGAAACTACTCAAGATAAATTAAGAAAATTAAAAAAGGAATTTAATAAAGAGTATTGTTTCACTTACCCTGTATAAAAATTCCCAATTAAAATTTTTAGCTTGAATTCGAAAGAGTTCAGGCTAATTTTTTTTATGCAAAAAAGAGGGAAGTTATCCTCCACACCTATATTTTCATTGCAGGTAAACCTGCGTTAAGAACTATGAAAATATGGGTGTGGGGGTTATCCACAGTTTTGGGGTGGGAGGGGTTGTTTGTTTTGTGGGATGAAGTGGTGTATAATAGATGTAAGTGGGATACAGTGGGCTAAAACAAATTTACTAAAATTTGTTCGCCCGAACATGTAATCATGTTTTAGGGAAATAAATTTTATCAAAATAACCTTGTCTCACAATAATATTATGCTTATCGGAGAATACACACATACACTAGATGAAAAAAATAGAATGTCACTACCCGTAAAGTTCCGAAAGGAGATGGGGAAGAGTGTTGTTGTGGCTCCTGGGCTTGATAATTGTCTTTCCATTTTTACTACCAAAGAATGGCAAAAAGTTTCAGAGAAGCTCTCTGACTCATCAATGCTTGCATCTGACAATCGAAGTTTCTCGAGATTTATGTTTGGACAGGCTGTATCTGTAGATGTTGATACTAATGGCCGAATTTTAATCCCGGAAAATTTAAAAATTAGATCCAATCTTTCCACTAAAGTAGTTGTCATCGGAGTTCAGAATCGTGCTGAAATCTGGAATGAGAAAGCTTGGAGTGATTACAAGAAATTGGTTGAAACACAGGCCGACGCCCTCGCTGATAAATTGGGGCAGATAGGAGTTCTTTAATATGAATCATATACCTGTACTGAAAGATGAATCGATCGATGGCCTAGCTATTGAGAGTGGCGACATTATCATTGACGGTACTCTTGGTGGTGGTGGACATACGAGTGAAATGATCAAACGCCATGGAGCGAGTATAAAGATTATAGGCCTTGACCTTGACTCAGATGCACTTGCTCGCACAAAAGAGCTCATTGGCAAAAGCCCAAATGATTTTGAATTCATTAACGCAGGCTTCCAAGACATTGATAAAGTTTTGAAAGATTTAAATATTGAAAAGGTTGATGGAATCTTGCTTGATTTAGGGATTAGTTCTTTTCAACTCGAAGTCGCTGGCAGAGGTTTCTCTTTCTTAAAGGATGAACCATTGCTGATGACCATGAAGAAAAATCCCACAGACGAAGATTTAACAGCCAAAGATATTGTGAATATTTGGGGGGAGGAAAGTATCGCCAACATTATCTATGGTTTTGGTGAAGAAAAGTATTCTCGTAAAATTGCCAAGAAGATAGTAGAAGCGAGAATCGAGAAGGAGATTGTTACTACTTTTGATTTAGTAAAGATTATCGATGAAGCCGTAGGGAAGAATTATATAGGCATGAGAATTCATCCTGCAACGAGAACTTTCCAAGCTTTACGAATTGCTACCAACAGTGAACTTTCAAATTTAGAACAGGTTATTGAGAAAGGTTTTAATTGTTTAAAAATAGGAGGAAGAATGTCGGTGATTACATTTCATAGCTTAGAAGATCGAATTGTAAAGAGAGCCTTTGTGGCCTTAAGAGAAGGGGGAAAAGCATTGATTATAAATAAAAAGCCCATAATTCCACAGGAAAGCGAATTAAAAATAAATCCAAGATCACGTAGCGCCAAGTTAAGATTATTAGAAAAAATATAAATAAATTAATATGAGTAAAACAAAAGCAATAGCAAATAACATAGCTGGGAATACAAGTACACAGATGATTTTATTTAAAATTCTGGTGGGTTCTCTTATAACCCTTTCTGTTGTTTATATTTATATGATTGGCTCTATTACTTTCAATGTGGTTGCTCGTAAGTCACTTGAAAATGAAGCTAGAATTCTAGGGAGTAATATCAGTGAACTTGAGCTTACTTATCTAAGTGATATGAATAATATAAATAAGGCTCTTGCTACTTCTCGTGGATTTGTAGATATGAAGTCAAATATCTTTGCTACTCGCACTATTACTCATGTTGCTATGCGCTAATGAATCTATCTTCGTTTCAATCAAGAATAAGAATTGTTTCTATCCTTATTTTAATATTTGCCATTATTCTCATTTCTAAATTATTTTTTGTACAAATAATTCACAAAAATTTATATACAAATAAAGCAGACAGGCAGTACGCGACTCCTTCTGGTAATATTTTTGATCGCGGATCTATATTTTTTACAAAAAAAGATAATTCTTTGGTAGCTGCTGGGACAGTCTCTTCAGGTTTTAAAATTGCTATAAATGTAAAAAATATAATAGATGTAGATAAGACATACGAAAGTCTTGACCCTTACATGGAGCTTAATTATGAAGCCTTTCTGTTAAAAGCAAGCAAGAAAAACGATCCATATGAAGAAGTAGCATTTCATCTAAGCAAGGAGCAGGCGACGGAAATTGATAATTTGAAAATACCCGGAGTCTCCATTTTTAAAGATAATTGGCGTTTTTATCCTGGAAGTTCTCTTGCTTCACATACACTGGGGTTTTTGGCATACAAAGGGGATGATAAAGTGGGCCAGTATGGATTGGAACGTTTTTATAATGATACTTTGTCAAAACCAAAGGATGTGGCTTATGTAAACTTTTTTGCTGAAGTATTTTCAAATATCAAAGATTCAATAAAAGATGTCAAAAAACAAGGAGATATAGTAACAACCATAGAGCCCAATACCCAACATTCACTCGAAACTGAACTCAGTTATGCTTTCCAAAAATGGAATGCAGATCAAGCGGGCGGTATTATTATGAATCCTCAAACCGGAGAGATATATGCGATATCCGGAATGCCTGATTTTAATTTAAATAAATTTGGAGAGGTAAAAAATCCTAGCATTTATCGAAATATAATGGTTGAAGATGTCTTAGAATTTGGTTCGGTTATTAAGCCACTTGTGATGTCGGCTGCTTTAGACGCAGGGGCTGTGATGCCCGACACTACTTATTTAGATAAAGGAATGGTGACAGTCAACAAAAAAGATATTTATAACTTTGATAAAAAGGGCAGAGGAGTTGTCTCAATGCAAACAGTACTTGATCAATCTTTAAATACGGGGATGGTTTTTACTGAGAATAAGCTTGGTCATGATAAATTTAGAGAATACATGAAAGCTTATGGTATAGGGAACAAAACGGGAATAGATCTACCAAATGAAACATCCGGTCTTATAAAAAATTTAGAAAGTCCTCGTGATATTGAATATGCCAATGCGTCTTTCGGACAGGGTATTGCCATGACGCCAATTGAAGCTGTTAAGGCTTTTTCTTCAATTATAAATGGTGGAAACGCAATAACTCCACACTTAGTTAAACAAATCAGGTACAATGACGGAACCTCAAAAATCTTAGAGTATCCTATCGCTAAATCTGGTATAATAAAGGAAGAGACATCTGAGACGATAAATAGAATGCTCGTCCATGTTTTCGAGGCCTATGATGGTGGGGCTCATAAATTTGAACACTATAGTGTTGGTTCAAAGACTGGAACAGCTCAGGTGGCGATGGAGAATGGTAAGGGTTATTATACAGATCGGCACACTCATTCATTTTTTGGTTATTTCCCAGCTTATGATCCACAATTTATTGTTTTTATATTCTTGAAAAATCCAAAAGGAGTCCAATATGCTTCGCAAAGTTTGATCCCCTCATTTATGAATATAACCAAGTTTCTTTTAAATTATTATAATGTTCCGCCTGATCGATAAATAAATTATGAATTTCAAAAATATCTTTAAAAAAATAATAGTTAAGATTGTCACTTGGCAAGCAAGACTTGTTCTTAAAAAATATAAACCAAAGATCATTGCTATCACTGGTTCAGTTGGTAAGACTTCCACCAAGGATGCTATTTTTACCGTTCTTTCTCAATTTAAAACTGTTAGAAAAAGTCAGAAGAGTTTTAATAGTGAGATTGGTTTACCCTTGACGATCCTAGGTTGTCAGAACGGTTGGAGCAATCCTTTCATATGGATTGAAAATATAATATCGGGGTTTTTACTTATTTTAATTGGACAATCTTATCCAGAATATTTAATATTGGAAGTTGGTGTTGGTAAACCAGGAGATATCAAGAACAATGTTGCTCCTTGGCTTAATCCTGATATTGTAGTTATCACTCGTTTCCCCGATAAGCCTGTTCATGTGGAATTTTTTGAAAGTGTTGAAAGTATCATTGAAGAGAAAAGTGCCTTGGCCTTTGCACTTAAAAAAGACGGCATTTTGGTTTTAAATCATGACGATGAAAAAGTTTATAATATTCACAATAAGGCCAATCGCACCACAGTTTCTTATGGTTTCAATGATAATGCTACCTATAAAGCTACTTATCCAGTTTATTTAAATACAACTGTCGAAGGAGTAGAGATAACTCGTGGTATTAGTTTCAAGCTAGAGCATGATGGCCATACTTTCCCAGTGATGTTGCCCAATATCATTGGAATGAATTTTGTTGGTTCGGCTTTGGCCGCAATTGCTGTTGCAGCGGAGGTTGGCTGTGATTTACTGGCCTCTATAAATTATATTAGTGAATACAATACTCCGCCCAGTAGACTCTCTCTAATAGAAGGGATAAATAATTCTATGATTATAGATGACACTTACAATTCTTCTCCTGTAGCAGCCCTTGCCTCTGTGGAAGTTTTGAAAGATATGAAAGGGAAAAGGAAAATTGCTGTTCTAGGAGACATGCTCGAGCTAGGTCGTTATACGGAAGAAGAACACCACAATTTAGGGAAAGAGATTGCTTCTGTTGCAGATATTTTAGTTGTTGTAGGACCTAGAGCAAGATTTATTGCAGAGGGAGCTATTGAAAATGGTTTTAATAAAAAAGAGCTATATAGTTTTGACTCATCGAAAACAGTGGCTAAATTCTTAGAAGGAATTATTGATAAAGGGGATTTAGTTTTAATCAAAGGATCGCAGGGTGTACGACTAGAACGCGCCGTAGTGGCCATAATGGCTCACAAAGAGCTTAAGAGCAAGCTCGTCTGTCGACAAGAGAAGGAATGGGAGAATAGGTAGGCTATTTGACTTCATTTTAAAAAAATGTAAATATATAAATATGGTTAGTATTAATAAAAATCAAAATTTAAATAAGAGCTTCTGGGGAAATTTCTATTTCTTCTTTACTTTTAATTTGAAGGTTGATTTTTGTTAATAAAACTACTCCATTATTTATTACTAAAAACCAGCTTTCAAAAAAGCTGGTTTTTAGATTCGCTGATAAAGCGACTTTGTACATTATATTTGTTCTTTATAAAAATAAAAAATAATTCTTAAATCCTAAATAATAATGGAAAATTTCATTTATGTTGGAAGTGGTAGTAGATTTTCGGCTGATTGCCAAGGGTCTATATCTATTGTTTATAGAAATAAAAATGATATTCCCGTAGCTATTGCTTGCACTTGTGGGGTCTCTCATCTTTGTATTTACAATCTTGATGAACCTGATGCATATTTTGTGCTATCAAACACTAAATTCTCGGATGAAGAAGTTTCACTTTTTCAAAAAGAGAAAAGTACTCTAGACGAAACAATACTTATATTTTAAATTTACAGGAAAAATATTATGAATGAAGAAAGTAAAAAAACAAAGAATTGGGATGCCATGGAACCGACAGTCACAGATCCCGAAAAAGTATTTACTGTTGAGGAGCTCAGGCAAATAGGAGTTCCCGAAAAGGAAATTAAGAGACTCCAAATGGAGGATCTTTAAATCAAATAACCATCTGTTTACGGATGGTTATTTTTAATATAGATTATGAGGCTACTGGACAAAATGTAGAATTTGGGGTAAAGTGAAGAAAAATTCACATTTAAAACTTTTATCATGGGAACAAAAGAAATTGCTTTGGTAGTATTTTTGCTAGTTATTGCAAGGTTGTTATATTTGTATTTGATATACAAACAGCGGTATCATAAAAATGAAGCGTGGAAAGTCCTTTGGGATTATCGGGAGTCAGATGAGACTATATATTTTTGGGGAACAAAAACACTTTTTGATTTACTTATGAAAAATGCCAAGATGGGCAAAATTTCAAAGCCGGAAATTCAAAAGATTAAAAATGAGTTCTTCTATATCTTTGACGATAAAATAGCTCATCGCATTCGGACATCTATGAATATTGAGAACGAAGAATTACCCTCACTCAAGGAAATATTTCCTGAGGGATATCAAGATTTTCCATTCGAAGAAGTTTGTAAAAAGGAAAATCTTTTTACCTTGATTGAAGAATTTGAAGATATCACTAGTTTTATAGAACCAACCAAGGGGATAAATTCAAAATTTACCCTAAAGTTGAATGATTACATTGTACCTATTTTTAACAAAGTCAGAAGGCATCTTGATTTAAGTGGCAGAATTTCTGCAGAAGGAGTCATTGCAAGGTACGATTGTTTTATTAAAACAATCAAAAGTGTTCATTTGGTTGAAAGTGAAGTCACAGCTCCTTTAATAAAAGAGCTTGAAAGGGGGAGATTGAATTTCATAAAATACAAACAAAAAAATAAAAAACCAGCATAAAATAAAATTATATATAATATAATTCACACACGGCTATCTGATAGTCGTGTTTTTTATTGTGCCTCTCTTATTACAATCAAGACAAAAGGGGATTACTGGACCTAGACAAAATGTAGATTTTGGGGTAGTGTAAAGAAAATTGTTAAAAAATTTAAACATTTAAAAAGAAATAGCTATGAAAAAGAGGGAATTTATTGAATTTATGGTGATAGAAGCCAATCAATATAGGAATGGCTTGCTTCTACGCAGTATTTTAGACCTAATGAAAGGTGAAATGCTTACCGCTGAAAATGTGAGCAAGATTATTATTCCTTTACTGGGGAAAATAGACAACATGCTTGAAGAAAATGATAAAGAAAAACTTAGAGTTTCGCTTATTGAATTTTCTCCCATAGCCATTGATAGA
Source organism: Candidatus Nomurabacteria bacterium GW2011_GWE2_34_25 (assembly GCA_000990325.1). GTDB lineage: Bacteria > Patescibacteriota > Minisyncoccia > Phycocordibacterales > UBA9973 > UBA8515. Next base: position 9,050 of record LBPS01000010.1, on the reverse strand, counting down.
ATGAAGATTAATCCTGGTATGCACAGGTCCGATGGAACCCGTGCAGTTAATAAAGTAAATATAGATGCATTGCTTATAATGTATCTACATTTTACGTTCGATATTCCGACATTACATTCGGATTATTTAATAAATTAAATTTTTCTAAACTCCAAATTTATAAAACATTAAACATAAAAACTCTGCTCTCAGATTATCGAGGCAGAGTTTTTTAATGTGTATGCTTCGCATGCCAGAATAACGTGGTCACAAGTTACTAAATTTTTTACTTCATAAAATTGTAAAAAATGTAAGTACTTGCCGACCCCAGCTCGTGATTTTGTTTACTAACAAAATATCACTGCGCTTTCACAACGCTAAAAATCTGCTGTAGGAGCAGATTTTTAGCGCGTTGTGACCCTACTGGGAATCGCACCCAGCTTACAAGCTTGAGAAGCTTGTGTCCTAACTGATAGACGATAGGGCCTAAACATTAATTACATATACAAAATACCAGAAAATTGCAGTTTTCACAAGGCAAAAGAGCTAGTCCTAAGCCACACTTAGGACTAGGGAGATATATGGGGTTGACAGATTGTAATTTTAAGGTGTATAGTTATAGTGAATTTAAAAACAAAAGCCATGAAGAAAAATACTGTTGTCAGATTTTTGGAGTGGATAATTTGTGGGATTGTGAAGATGCTGATTAAAGAAAATAATTGGGATGGTGGCACTTCTGTCTATATCAAAAGAAGAAGCTATGTTTTGAAAAACGAAAGAATTGGAACTAAACAAATTAAGTTCTTTAAAAAAATCGTTTTATTTCAAGAAATAGAAAATATGTCAAAATTTTCTCTTTTAGAGCCTTGTGATCAGATTGACATTGGTTGTTGGGCCTATGGTGCTGAGGTGACAATTGTAATGAAAAAGAAAAAAACAGTTTTAAAGAAGAACTTTTTTAAAGCTAATTAGATTAGAACGAAAAAGGTTAGATAATAAAACAGAAGCTAAGTTTATTGACGTAAACCTAGTTTCTTTTTTTATTTGATCTTTACTGGTATAATACAAGCCAAATAAGGTATTTCATGTGGTATTGACCCCCACACCCATATTTTTATTACAGACTAATAAGTCTGTGTTATAAAACTATAAAAATATAGGTGTGGGGGTTGACAAAGTGTTTTGTATATGATATACTATGTACAAATTTGGTTGATATGTTGGTTAGTTAAAACAGGGGATTTATCAAGTCTTTTGTTTCAACTAACTAACAAATTTTTTTAATTAACCAAAAAATTGAAACAATGACAAACAAGGCAATTGATTTTAGGATATCAAAGAATGAAAGTCAGCATCATTTGATTATCGATATTGATATCGATTTAGATGTCGTTATTGATATATTTTCTAAAATTGGCACAGTAGTATTTATTGTGTCATTTATAGCAGCTTGTGTAGGAGTAACTTTTCCATTTTTTGATGGAAAAAGTTTCTTCGAAATGACCAACAAAGAAATTGCTTGGATTGCAATAATTCAAATTGTTTCTGCAGTTTATATATATTTGGTGGTTCGTTACCGCCGAAAGTTTAAATATATTGTAATAACAAAAAATGGTGAGAAGCTTTATCAGCAATCACCAATAAAATAATTTTAGGCCTGTATTACATTCGTGTGATGCAGGTCTATTTTTTATGTTATACTGTACTCATGAAAACAAAAGAATTAGGAACTTTATATGTAGTGGCGACGCCGATTGGCAATATGGAGGATATTACACTCCGAGCAATTCGAACGCTTAAGGAAGTAGATGTTGTACTCTGTGAAGATACTCGCACAACGAAGAATTTATTGAACAAGTATGATATACATACGAAGACTATTAGCTACAATGCACATAGTTCAGGAGATAAGCACAATAATATAATTGAAATGTTAAGAGAAGGCAAGAATCTAGCAATGGTCTCTGATGCAGGAACGCCTTGTATTTCTGATCCGGGAGTTTTACTTGTAGCTTATGTACGAGAAGAATTTGGAAGTGACGCGAAAGTAGTTCCAATCCCGGGGGCAAGTGCTCTCATCTCAGCATTGTCAGTCTCGGGTATTTCTTCTGCTGAGTTTATATTCTTAGGATTTCTTCCACATAAAAAAGGCAGAGAGACTTTATTTAAAGAAATGGCCGTTTCAAACAGGACGATGGTTTTCTATGAGTCTACTCATCGTATATTGAAGACTCTCACATCTCTAGATGAATTTTGCAAGAATCACAGAGTAATGATAGGCAGAGAGATAACCAAGCAATTTGAAGAATTTGTGAAGGGGACACCTGCCGAAGTTTTAGAATATTTTACTGTGAACAACGATAAGCAGAGGGGTGAGTTTGTGGTGATTGTAGACCCGAAATAAATAATATATAATAGAAGACATGAGAAAAGAACGCACATTGTTTATCGTTGGTATATGGGTTACCGTTTTACCATACTTTGGCTTTCCTGAGATTTGGAGGAAAGTACTATTTATAGTTACAGGCTTTGCACTTATTTATTTAGCCTATCTTTTTTATATAGAAACTAAGGCCCGTTTAAATAAAGAAGAAAATCGAATCAAATCATTTGTTGATAACATAAGTGATGGGGGAGCTTCACACTAGAGGATAGTTATACGATATTGTTTCGTCGAACCAAACATGCAAAATAAAAAATCTTTTAAACCATTCCTTTTTACAATACTCGCATTAGTTATAGCGAGCTTGTTTTTTTATTTTATATTACCTCTTTTTAAGAGCCAAGTAGAATATAATAGCAATGAATCTATTACAAAAAAAGAAATACTAAATGACAAAGAAGAGAATAAGGAGGTAGAAGAAATAGTAACAGAAAATAATGCACCAGCTATTAATCCTATTGTAGTAACTCATGTAGATACCCCCAAAGAATTAAAGGCTGTTTATATCTCTGCTTGGGTTGCAGGTTCACCTAAATTTCGCGACAGCATTATAAAAATAATTAACGATACTGAGTTGAACGCTATTGTTATTGATGTAAAAGATTCTACGGGTAGAGTCAGCTTCGATATGCCTGTTCCTAGCATACAGAAAGAGGGAAGTATCGAGAAGAGAATTTCAAATGTACGTGCTCTTACAGACATGCTTCACAAGAAGAATATTTATATTATCGGACGAGTCTCTGTATTCCAAGACCCGTATATGACCAAGAAGCACCCCGACTGGTCTGTGACTAAGAAGAGTGATGGCACAGTATGGAAAGATCGTAAGGGTTTATCTTTCTTAGATCCAGCCAATAAGGCCGTTCACGATTACATCATTTCTATTGCCAAGGGTGCTTACGGAGAAGGTTTCGATGAGATTAATTTTGATTATATTCGTTATCCTTCAGATGGTAATATGAAAGATATAAATTATCATTTGAAAGAAGGCGAAACTAGATCAGACAACATTGAGAAGTTTTTTAAATATCTTTCAGCTGAAATTAAAAAAGAAAAGAATATTCCCATGTCGGCAGACCTCTTTGGACTTACCACAGAAGCGACAGATGACATGGGCATAGGGCAAGTTTGGGAGAAGGCATTACCATACTTTGATTATCTTTGTCCTATGGTTTACCCATCACATTATCCAGCGGGGCATGCTGGGTACAAGAATCCAAGTATGTATCCTTATGAAGTTATAAATAGAGCACTCATTAGCGCTGTGAAAAAAACTACTAATGCAAAAGAAAATATAAATAAAATTCGTCCCTGGTTGCAAGATTTTGATTTGGGTGCTGTTTATACAAAAGAAATGGTAAGGGCACAGATCAAGGCTACCTATGACAATGGGCTCACTTCTTGGATGCTATGGGACCCCTCCAATAAGTATACTCCAACTGCATTAAAACTTGAAAATACACAATAATTTTGCTTTAATTATATTAAATGAAAATATTTAAACAGATAAAATTAAATTATAAAAGAATCGGTTATGTGCTTGTTTCAATCTTACTTATAGGAGGAGTTTTTGGTATTGGTCTTTATTTTGGATATACTCATAGACCTGAAATAGATAAAGTTACAACTGTCATAAACAAAACCCCCACCTTTGAAACAACAGCTGATTTTACTGCATTTTGGAAGGCTTGGAATGTACTCAAAGATAAGTCAATATATTCAGATAAAATTACAGACCAGGATCGTGTTTGGGGTGCAGTACAAGGTCTAGCAGGAGCTACTGGTGACCCATATACCACATTCTTTAGTCCAGAGGACAATAAGCTCTTCAGAGAAGAGATCAAGGGCTCATTTAGTGGAATAGGAGCTGAAGTAGGAGTGAAGGATAAGGTTTTGACTATTATTGCTCCTTTGAAGAATACTCCCGCTTGGAATGCAGGAATAAAAGCAGGAGACAAAATTATTAAAATAGAAAAGACAAATACAAGTGAGTTATCTGTTGATAAGGCCATTACTCTCATGCGTGGAGAGAAGGGTACGCCCGTTACTTTAACTATTTTTCGTACAGGAGAAAAAGAAGCTCGTGAGATAAAAATAATAAGAGATACTATCGATATCCCCACAATAGAAACAGAAGCCTTACCCGATGGAATATTTTTAATTAAGTTTTATAGTTTTTCAGAAAATTCTGATAATCTTTTCGCAAAAGCATTAGATGAATTTATCAAATCAGGAGATCATAAGCTCATCCTTGACCTAAGAGGAAATCCCGGCGGTTATTTAGATGTGGCTGTCAATATTGGTTCATGGTTTATAGATGAAGGGAAAGTTATTGTTAATGAAGATTTTGGAGCTAATCGTAAGGCTCAATCATATCGCAGTCATGGACCAAGAATCTTCAATGATAAATTGCAATTTGTTGTTTTGATTGACGGAGGTTCAGCTTCTGCCTCAGAGATTTTAGCTGGTGCTCTAAAAGAGCACAAGATAGCCACCTTGGTTGGAGAAAAAACTTTCGGTAAGGGTTCTGTACAAGAACTTGTAGAAATAACAGGGGATACATCCTTGAAAGTAACTGTAGCAAAATGGCTAACACCCAATGGGGTTTCAATTTCAACTTCTGGTCTTGATCCAGATATAAAAGTTTCAGTAACTTCCAAAGATTATGAAGCTAAACGTGATCCACAAATGAACAAAGCTGTCGAAATATTAAAAGCTAAACAATAATTGTGTCTCGCTAAAATGACGGTTGCGCGACATGATTTCGTAAAATCATATGCGAATTATTTTAACAACAGATATACCAAAAGTAGGGAATAGATATGATTTAAAAGAAGTTAAGGATGGATACGCCAATGTTCTCATTGCTAAGGGAGTTGCTCTTTTGGCTACTCCTCAAGCTATCTCTAGTCTTGAAGCCAAAAAGGCACAAATAGAAAAGAAAAAAGAAGAAGAAACAAAAGTTTTTGAATCTATAATTGCCACCATAGACAATAGAAAGATAGAGATAAAAGCCAAGGCCAATGAGAAGGGTCATTTATTTAAGGCTGTTTCTGCTCATGAGATAGCTCAAGCTATTAAGCTCATATCAGGAGTAGAAATAGAGGAAAGTGCTATCATTATGGATCACATAAAAGAGCTAGGACTTCATACTATAGAGATTAAGAAAGGCAATAGGAAAGGAAGGTGTGAGGTGCTGGTAATTAAGGCCTAAATACCCAGATAGTGGCAAGGCCACTATCCAGAAATATATGGAATACCAATCAGAAACAAAAAACTGTCAGAACTGCAAGAAAGACTTTATTATTGAGCCGGATGATTTTCTGTTTTACGAGAAGATAAAAGTCCCTTCACCAACATTTTGCCCGGAATGTAGGATGATAAGGAGAATGATGTGGAGGAATACTCGTTCATTAAATAGGCGTGAGTGTTTTTTGTGCAAGAAGGTTCTCATAAGTATGTATTCCGACGAAGAAGTACATGTGGCTTGTGTTGAGTGTTGGAATAGTGATAAATGGGATCAGTTTCAAAGTGCGATCAATTATGACTTTTCTCAAAAATTTTTTGACCAATGGTATTCTTTACTAAAAAAAGCACCTAGAATATTTGCTTATAGAAATGGTAATTTGGTAAATTCAGATTATACAAACTATACTGTAGACAATAAAAATGCTTATCTTTCTTATTCTGTAGTTGAATGTGAAGATGTCATGTATTCAGAAGCTATTGATAAATCCAAAAAATCTTTTGATTGTTATGGATCTCAAAAGTTAGATAATTGTTCAAACAATATTGATTGTGATGGAAATTATAATACTCAATATGCTATAAGGTCTCGTAATTGCATTGATTCATATTTTGTTTATGATTGTATAAATTGCCAGAATTGTTTTTTGTCTTATAATCTTAGGAATAAAAAATATTTTTATAAAAATCAGCAATTGTCACGTGAAGAATATCAAAAAATAATAGAAGAAGCGAAGCTAGATACTTATACAGGAATATCACTTATTCATGATATATTTTTAGATACTATAAAAAATACTGCTATCAATAGATTTTCTCAGATATTTAATTCTGTAAATGTTTCTGGTGATAATATAATTAATTCTCATAATATTAAAAATAGTTATAATGTTCATGATTCAGAGAATATAAAATATTCAAATAGGGTTTTATTGCATACTAAGGATAGTATGGATTTACAGGGTTTAGGTTCCGGGGAATTAATATATGAATCTGTGGCAGCTAGTTTTAATACTTATAAAAATTATTTTTGTTATATAACTCTCGAATCGAAAGAGTGTGAGTATTCATTTTTATTAAAAAATTGCTCCAATTGTTTTGCTTGTATTGGTCTTAAAAATGCCTCATATTGTATTTTTAATAAACAATACGAAAAAGAGGAATATTTTGAAATGATAGAGAAGATTAAGAAGCATATGGATGATATGCCATATGTAGATAGTAAGGGTAGGGTATATAAATATGGGGAATTCTTTCCTTTTGAAATGAGCCCTTTTGGATATAATGAGACTAATAATTTAGACTATTTTCCTATAGATAAAAAAGAGGCACAAGAAAAAGGATATCCTTGGAGGAGTAAAGAAAAAAGAGATTATCATATAACAATAAGGTCAGTGGATTTACCAGATAGTTTACAAGAAGTAGATGATAGTATTTTAAATGAAATAATCGGTTGTCCAGGTGAAGGAGATGAGAGATTGCAATGCACAACAGCATATAAAATTATGCCAGATGAATTAAGTTTCTATAAACAAAAAGGATTACCGGTACCTCGATATTGCCCCAATTGTCGACACTACCAGAGATTTGTAAATGTAAATCCATTAAAACTCTGGCATCGAACTTGTATGCACGAAGGTTGTATCAATGAATTCGAGACTTCATATGCACCAGAGAGATCTGAGATAATTTATTGTGAACGTTGTTATCAGCAAGAAGTGTGTTAAAATTAAGCCAGATAGTGGCAAGGCCACTATCTGTGAGTATATTAAAATATGGAACATAAATCAGAAAATAGAAATTGTCAGAACTGCAAGAAAGACTTCATGATCGAGCCGGATGATTTTCTATTTTATGAGAAAATCAAAGTCCCACCGCCAACATTTTGTCCAGAGTGTAGACTGCAACGTAGGTTTGCATGGAGGAACGAAGGGATTCTTAACCGAAGGAAGTGCGATTTGTGTAATAAAAATATTATAACGAACAATTCTACTTTCAATAAATTCCCGATTTATTGTACAGATTGTTGGTATGGAGATAAGTGGGATGCACAGGAATATGGAAAAGAATATGATTTTTCAACCCCCTTTTTTATCCAATGGAAAGAATTAATGGATATAACCCCAAATATAAATTTATGGGGGCTTGGTAATACAAATTCAGAATATTCAAATTATACTGGTTATTCTAAGAATATTTATCTTTCAAATGCTACAAATTGTGAGGATGTCGCTTATTCAAGACTTGTGGACAAGTGTAAAAATCTTATAGACTGTTATTATGTTAAAAATTCGGAATTTTGTTATGAAAATTTTATAACCAGAAAAATTTACAATTCTTCATACTTAAATAATTGTAATGATTGCCTAGATTCATATTTTCTTTTTGATTGCAAGAATTGTAGCAATTGCTTTATGTGTTCCAACTTGAGGAATAAAAGTTTTTATATAAGAAATGTAAAATATTCTAAAGAAGACTATTTAAAAGAATTAGAAAAATATAATTTGTCCTCATATAAATCATGTGAAAAATTTAAAGAGGAATTTACAGATTTGATTAAGAGCAGTATTCATAAATTTGCAAATGTTATAAACAGCATAGAAGTAACAGGGGATAATATAATTAATTCAAAGAATGTTAAGGACTCTTTCTATATTGAAGGAGAAAATTTAAAGTATTGCTGGCGTATGTTTAATAATGCAAAAGATTGTTATGATACAACAGGTGGATTAAAAAATGAACTTGTATATGAATCTTCTTTGGCTGCTGATGATGGATATATGACAAGATTTTTCTCTCATTGCAAGAATCTCTTCGGCTGTGTCTCTCTCCGCTCCAAACAATACTGCATCTTAAACCGTCAATATACCAAGGAACAATACGAGGAGATGGTCCCCAAAATCATCCAACACATGTCCGACATGCCCTACATAGATAGTAAAGGTAGAATATACAAATACGGTGAATTCTTCCCATCCGAACTCTCTCCCTTTGCTTACAACGAAACCATCGCCCAAGAATACTATCCATTAACAAAGGAACAAGCCCTAGAACAAGGATACAAGTGGAAAGACAAGGAAGAACGTAACTATACTATAGATATATACAGTTATGACATCCCTGACTCTATAAATGACATAGAAGACTCTAATATCCTAAACAAAGTCATAGAATGCTCCCACAAGGGTACTTGTAACCAACAATGCACTGAAGCCTTCAAGATAATACCCGAAGAACTATCCTTCTACAGACGTATGAACTTACCCTTACCTAGACTCTGTCCTAACTGTAGACACTATGAACGCTTATCTCAAAGAAACCCTATGAAACTATGGCATAGATCCTGTATGAAAGAAGGCTGTACAAACGAATTTGAGACCTC
>LBPS01000009.1 GCA_000990325.1 Candidatus Nomurabacteria bacterium GW2011_GWE2_34_25 | reverse complement strand
TACAAACTATATAAATTTCAAAGAAAATAAATCAGCCAGGTATACACCAGACTGTAACGACTATTATATACATATAAGTATATAAGTCAAGCTATTTTGAACCTATTTTAGTAATATTTAGATATTCCTAAATAACCCTTATAATATATAGCTAACGAAGATTATCTCTACCAAAAATATCCCTTAATGAATCTCCTCCCCCTATTCCACCATCTCTTTTTACTCTTGGGTTTTGTTTTGTTTTTATTTATTTTCAGCTCTTTTTTCTTTTTTATTTCTTCTTCTTTTTTATGTAGTGCAATTTCTGTGGTATGTCTATATCCTCCAGTTTTATCATCTCTTTCATCAATAACGTCAGTTACTTCATTTTCCTTAATTATTCTATTTATTGATTCTTGAAGTTCTTTCATTTTTTCTTGTTTATCTTTTTCAGCTTCTTCTGCATAAACAGCTCTTTCTATTTCATCTATTTTTTCTTGTTCTTCTCTTTCTTTAATTTTTTCCATTAAAGCTTTAAAAGCAACCGGATCAGAAGTTTCTAATTCAATTAATTCATCGGGTGAAAGATAGGTAATTTCTTCTTCGTCGTTTTCTTTATTATGATCATCTAAATATTCCCGCTGAAATTCTCCTTCAACATGTTGAGTGTTTTCATTTTTAGAAACATCTTCAAAAGGCAAGTCCAACTGGACCTCTTTAGTGTTTAGATTTTTATCTTTTCCAAGTCTCTCCATATTTATATTATACTACTTTGTGCCCCGTGAGGGAATCGTGAGTACATGTTCGGTCACAAGTCTTTTTCTGCTGAAAAAGCTCGCGACCCCGACTCGGCTCGCCAGCCTCCGTCTTTCGATTTTTTTAAACATATATTTGGATATGTTTAAAAATCACAAATTTTGTGCTTCGCAAAAATTTGTGCCCCGTGAGGGAATCGAACCCCCGACCATCTCCTTAAGAGGGAGCTGCTCTACCAGCTGAGCTAACAGGGCATGTTAGACTTTTTATGTAATCAAAAACTCTTATACTATATTATTTTCTCAACAATTTTACAAGTCCGTCTATTAGTTTCTTTAGAGATTGGTCTTCATATAAAGACAAGGTCATGACTGGATTACCGAGTTTCTCAAACTCAGCTTTTATTTTATCTAGCTTCTTTGTATCAGTCATTACGTCTGTCTTAGTCAAGATTATTATTTCTTTCTTTAGAAGTAAAGATTTGTCATAAGCTCCTAATTCTTTTCTTATCTGCTTATAAACTTTCATTGGATTCTCGTTTTCTAAAGATACTAAGTGTGCAAGCATGCGAGTTCTCTTTATGTGTTTTAAGAATTTAATACCAAGACCCTTCCCAGTCGATGCTCCTTCTATAAGTCCAGGAATGTCGGCAATGATATGCCCATAAAAGTCTCCTAAGTTTGGATCAAGGGTGGTGAACTGATAGCTACCTATCTTCGCATCGGCGTTGGTTATATCATTTAAGAGTGAGGACTTCCCTGCATTGGGTAGACCTATAAGTCCTACTTCAGCGAAAAGTTCAAGCTCGATCTTGAAGTTACCTTCTTCTCCTATCTTGCCTTTTGTGGCAGTCGTCGGAGCGGTATTTGTAGAAGTCTTGAACTGTTCATTGCCAAAACCACCAAGACCACCCTTGAGTAAGAGTTCCTTTTGTCCTACTTCTTCTAGTGATACAGATGCGCCACTTTCAACGTTTGTAATAATAGAACCTACGGGAAGCTCTATAGTTATATCAGCTCCATCTTTACCGTGACGACTTCCGCCTGCTCCAGGCTCTCCATCGTTACCCCTCCATTCTTTTTTATGTTTGTAACGAGAAAGGATATGAACGTCTTGTACAGCGACAGCAAATACACTGCCACCTCTACCTCCGTCTCCGCCATTGGGCCCACCTTTATCTATGAATTTCTCCCGACGCCAACGAACAACCCCGTCTCCACCGGTTCCAGCTTTTCCAAAAAATTTTATTTCGTCTATGAACATATGTATTCTAGCGAGCATAAAATAAATTGATTTTCGCTGTCGCGTAGGGCCCCTTTGGGGTAAAGCGCAAGAAAATTAAATTATTTTGTGCGAAGCTATATACTCCAACTTACGCTAATAATGCTTTTTTTACAAGCTCCATAATTCCTTCTTTTGATTTTGCAACAACTAAGTATCTACCATTGTGACAAAATATTGCGTCCGGCACTCCAGAAGCTTGAGCCATAACATCATCCCTTTTTCCAGCCCATTCTTCTGGAAATGGTTTTCTATTAGCAAAATTATTCTTTTCTTTCCTAACTGCTTCAGCTCTCCATAAATCACCTTTTCTAGATATTATATACAGAGGTTCGCTATACTCGTTTATTGTTTCAAACCAAGGATAGTTACCATTAAAAATAATAACTCTCTTGTCTTCGGCTTCATTATAAGCCTTCCTTACTATAGACTCTGCTTCAAATTCATCTCTAGTGTTTATGATTTCTCTTTTTAAAATTTCGACAACAAAAGGAATGAGTTTAATAAAACAAGAATCATAATCCTGCTTCTCTTTCCAACTTGGCCGGAAATTAAAAAATATACTCTGAATTATATATGGACCAACTTCACCCTTAACATCAAAAAGGTTGATACCATTATCAAAAGCATCTATTGATTGCACCAACTTGGTATCTATTTTTTGAGCAACTTCTTTTGATCCACAGACTTCTTCTCCGTACTTTTTCCATATTAAACCAAAAGATGAATACGGCATTCCATTCTCTCTATTACCTGCTCCACCTTCTTGATGATGATCAAATTTATCTACTACTGGATCATAAATACCCCCTACATCATACACATAATCTCCTTTTTCAAACCACTTTTCATCTCTAGTTCGAACTATCTTTATGTTGCCATTGTTTAGTATTGAAAGTGCTGCCGTAGCAAAAAGGTCATCTGCGTGAAAAGAGCCGTTGTGTGTTACACATATTTTCTTTTTTTTAAAAATAGACATTTTATTCTAATTCATTAAATTCCTTAATATTAAATAATTCAAAAACAAATGCAATAATTTTCTCTAAAACAAAGAACATTATAAAGAAAACTAAAATAATAACAAGGACATGACGCACATCTCGACTTATTGATAATGCAGTATAACCGAAAAAGAATCCTAAGGCCATGATCCCTACTGACCATATAGCCAGTGAATACGATTCTGCCTTAGCATATATCTTGAGAGGAATTTTCTTATAACCAGAGAAGATAACTGTAAACCATCCAATCCCGAGGATGAAAAATCTAGATATAAATATTGACCAGAATGGCCTCTCCTTAAATCTTGGCAGAAAGTACGATATCCTTCCTTCCATTTTATTAATAAAAGGTTTATGTGAATGATGCTTCTGTAAATAGTAACCAATAGTATACCCTAAGAATGATTTTGCAATACCGCCCAATACCACAGCGATGATAGCTATAAAAATATTTATAGAACCAAGGTATGCAAATATTCCAGCAAAGATAACTGCAATTTCTCCCTCAATAATCACACCAAGAAATAAAATCAAGTAAACTATGATCGCATGAACCTCAATAAAGTGTCTTATGGCGCCAATAGAAATATATTCCATAAAAATTACAAATCAAAGTGGAACACTTTTCTAAGAACCCAATTTATAACAGAAACCAATATCGCTCCGACGAAAGCAGCTGTAAAAGTACTGACCGAAAATCCTTTTATGACACTTCCCAAAAACCAAAAGAGTAATCCATTCACTACCAATGAGAACAATCCTAGGGTCACAATATTGAGAGGAAGAGTAAGTATATTTATTATTGGCTTGATAAACATATTGAAAAGAGTTAGACATGCTCCCACGACAAGAGCTGTCCATACTACTGGCGACAAACTAATGCCCGATACTATATATGTAGTGGCTATTACTGAAGCAGAAATTATAATCCAATGTAAAATGATACGCATATTTATTATATTTTTAAATTAAACAAATAATCTATCGACAACTTCTTTGACGAGAGCACCATCGGCCCTACCCTTTAAGTCTTTCATAACCCCCGCCATGAACATTCCTTTCTTTGTTAAATCTTTAACCGCAAGTTCCGTCATCATAGTTTTTATAATTTCTTCTATTTCATTTTCTTCCATAAGTTTAGGTAAAAACTCTTCGAGTATGTGAAGCTGATCCGTCTCTACATCTACTAGGTCTGTACGCCCACCTTTTGTGAACTGCTCTATGGAATCCTTCCTTTGTTTAGCTGCTCGAGTAATAACCTTTATAGCTTCCTCATCATTAAGCATATCTTGAGGGGTTCTAGCTGTTGCCACAAGCTCATTGGTAAAAGCTGTGAGTAGCCCTCGCATAACTTCAAGGCGAACCTTGTCCCCTGCTTTCATACTCTCTTTTATATTATTCCTAATTTGTTCATGTAATGTCATGTCTATATTGTAGCAAATTTATACTTTATTTACCAAATGTAAATACTTTTTCCTACTTATCACTATTAGAGCAATAGTTGAATTGGCTAAACAGATATATAAAGGATAGGAAAGAAGAATAAGATTGAAACTACCAACAGATAGAATTCCGAACAGTCCCCCAACTCCGCATATGGCCCAAGCTACCCAGTTTTCAGTTTCTGGATTTTTCCAAGTTTTTACAACTGTTAAATTAACTCCAATTAAATCAATTAAAATAATTAAGAACAGAGCCACCGCTGGTTCGCTGGTAAGATACCAAAGTAAAAGACTAAAACCGGCTCCAAAAAGAGAAATAATATCTATCTTTCGAAAACCTCCAACGCCAAATTTTATAGAGAGAATAAATGTAATAAGAATAGCAATAGCATCCCCAGCGGTAAGCAAGAGCGACCATGTGGCACCTTTGGCTAATTGCGAAAAGAAAGCAATCAAGATAAGAATAGTCCAAATAAGCCAAGTCATCCTTTGAGGTTTTGTCTCTCCCCTTAGAATACTCCGAGCATAAGGAATAACCGAAAGCATCATTAATATGCCTGATAGATATCCAAAAAATTCCAACATATTTTTGATTATATCTTTTCTAGTGGTAGAATACTAGGATATGAAAAAAATTATATTTTTTGATACGGAGACAACAGGCAATGAGCCTAAAAAGGATTTTCTTTGCCAGATAGCTTATAAAACAGGTAATGAAACTTTCTGCGAACTTTACAAGCCTTCTATCCCTATTCCGCCTGAAGCTAGCGCCATCACCCACATAACAAACAAGATGGTTGCAGACAAAGAAGCATTCAGGGATAGTGTTGGGTGCAAGAAAATAAAAGAATTATTTGAAGATTCAAATTCTGTTGTTGTTGCTCATAATGCCAAGTTTGATATTGCAATCATAGACAAAGAAAATATCAAGCCAACAAATTTTATCTGCACGCTTCGTGTCGCAAGATATTTAGATAAAGAAAATATTATTCCTCAATACAAGCTTCAATTCTTAAGATATTATTTAGATATTAATATCGAAGCTTCAGCTCATGATGCCCTCGGTGACGTACTAGTACTTGAAAAACTTTTTGAGAGATTGTTGTCTAAAATAATAAAAGAAGAAAATATAGACCAAGATAAAGCCATAGAAAAAATGATAGAGATATCTTCAAAGCCCTCTATCATGAATTTGTTTAATTTTGGGAAGCATAACGGTAAAACAGTAGCAGAAGTAGCAGACATAGACCGCGGATACTTAGAATGGATGCTCGCCCAGAAAGAACAGAATCCTGACAATGAAGAAGATTGGGTATATACTTTGAAATATTATTTGAGGAAATTGCAATAAAATTGTGCTAAAATAAACACATATATGAATACTTTAATTATTATACTTTTAGTTATAATTATAATCGCCATAATTGTCGGAGTTGTTTTAATCTCGAAAAAGAAGCCTGAAGAAAAAAGTGATAATTCCGTACAATTACTTCTGAATCAAATAAACGAACTTTCAAGAACGATAGATAGCAAGCTGGGTGAATCGCAGAAAGAAATCAACCAGACGATGCGTTTTCAATCGTCTGAGACTTCTAGGATTATTGCCGATATTACAGAGAAGATTACTAGACTCGATGAAACCAACAAGCAAGTCGTATCCTTTGCCGACCAACTTCAAAATCTTCAAGATATCCTAAAGAATCCTAAGCAAAGAGGAATCCTCGGAGAGTACTACTTGGAAACATTACTCAAGAATATAATGCCTCCTGGAAGTTACCAGATGCAATACCCCTTCCCCGATGGCACAATCGTCGACGCAGCGGTCTTCGTAAAAGACAAAGTAATACCCATAGATTCTAAATTCTCTCTTGAAAATTACAATCGTATAAGTGAGACAAATGATAAAACGGAAAAGGACCGTCTCGAGAAAGTATTTGTAAATGATTTAAAGAATCGTATTGCAGAGACTTCTAAATACATTCAACCAGACAAAGGCACTATGGACTTCGCATTTATGTTCATACCTCACGAAGCTATCTACTACGATCTACTTATCAATAAGATCGGTGCTATTAACGAAGACACGGAGAACCTTATCCAAAGAGCGGCAAGTAAATACAAAGTTATCATTGTTTCTCCTACTTCATTCCTTGCTTACTTGCAGACAGTGCTTCAAGGACTTAAAGCCATGCAAATAGAAGAAAGTGCAAAGGATATAGTGAAAAGAGTTAGCGAGCTAGGTAAGCATCTTCGAAGTTACGAAGAAATGCATCAGAAGCTTGGCAACGCTCTTGAGACGACAGTAAACCATTTCAATAAATCAAACCATGAATTTAGAAAGATAGATAAAGATGTCATGAGAATAACTGGAGATACTATAAGTATAGAAATGCAATCAATTGAGAAACCTCAATTGGAAGATTAAATAAATAAAAATTCCCCGATTTTATGTCGGGGAATTTTTATTTTCAATTTTTTAATAATAACTACAATAGTATGAACACCCATAATAACTGTATGATGGATAATAATTGCCATACCCTCCATAGTATGAGCCACTTCCATAACTACCATACCCTCCATAATATGAGCTACCACCATATCTATCATAATTACTACCATACCCTCCATAGTATGAGCCACTTCCATAACTACCATACCCTCCATAATATCCATGTTTACTATAGTAACCGTCATTACCATAATAATTATTATATTCACCATAATTACCATAGCCGTATGAAGGATAATGCCCTGGATAAAAACCAATTAAATATGCTTCCGAATAGGCCGGAGCAGCCAAAAAACCAAAACTTATAAATAAAATAAATACTGAAAATGTAATTAGAGTTTTTTTCATAACGACTTTATTATACTATCTTTTGTATACTTTTGTCAATGCTAAAAATAGTAAAAATAATCTGATAAATATAACTATTTCTCGGTTATTTATCTAAATCAAGGATTTCATCAATACGTATCTTCTCTACAAAGTCTGGCACGTGAGAGACTAGGATCATGGCTCCCTTGTAATCACTGAGGGCTTTAGCTATCACAGGTAGGTGACGGAAGTTGATATGGTTAGTCGGTTCATCGAGTATCAGAAGCCCTGGACGAGTCAGTACAAGTTTGGCAAAAGCCACTAAGCCTTTCTGTCCTTCAGACAAACTTCCGATTTGTGTATAAACCATATCACCAGTAATAAGGAAGCTGGCAGCTGTCGCACGAATACTTTCTTCGTGAACCTTACCACTTACCTCTCTCATTGTTTCTGCTAAGGATTCATAGACAGTATCACTAAAATTTAGAGTTGAGAAATCTTGCCGATAATAACCAACCCTAACTAGGGGAGAAATGAAAATTCCTTCCACTTTCCCTTTCACTATAGACTCAAGCAATGTACTCTTGCCAATACCATTTGGACCAGAAAGGAGTAAATGCTTGTTCTTGCGAAGTTTTACATTTACTTTTATATTTTTTATTTTGTGATTCTTGTATATTGGAACTGAACTAAAAGTTACAATATCCCCGACATAATCATCTTGAGTTGGAATTATGAAATTCCTGATAGTCTTATCTTCTTTTCTTACATCCACCTTCTCTTCTTCAAGCTCCTCTGCGAGGTCTCGCATACGCTTAGCAACAGCACGGAGATTACCCCCTTTCATAGCGAAGGCATTGGCCTGATCTTTCTTGGCTTGAATTTCTTTTGAAAGAAGTGCGTTCTTCCTATTCTCACGTTCCATCCGAGCTGTGATTTGGTCTCTTACGTCTGTATAGTTACCTACGTATTGTTCTATCTTCTTTGTATATACATCTAAGTAAAGCACCGCGTCAGTAAATGAATTCAGAAAGTGAGCATCGTGAGAAATAACAATAACCGTCTTCTTGTATTTAACTAAGAAATCAGTTAGATGCTCTATGCCCGCCTTATCAAGATTGTTTGTCGGCTCATCTAAAAGTAAAACATCTGGTTCTTGTATTAAAGCAGAGGCAAGTAAAAGTCTTGCTTGCTGACCACCCGAAAAAGAACGGATAGTTCTCTCATGAACTTTCTCGTGGCCTTTCAAATTTACTATTTCAAGTACATCATCAATGCGAGGGTCGATATCGTAAACTTTATTTGTAAAACATTTCAAGAAAAATTCACGTACAGATAGATCAAGCTCATCACGAGGAATAACTTGGCGAGAAAGTGCAATAGTCGTCCTCTGAGCTAAATGAACTTGGCCATCTTCTGGTTGTCTTTCTCCTGTTATAAGGGAGAACAGGGTACTCTTACCTGCGCCATTCTGACCCATGATTGTCACTTTCATGCCCCGACGCACAGAAAAGTCAACCGCATCCAGTATCGGTTTATTGTGCCCGTATTCAAAAGAAACCTTTTCAAAACGTATTACTACTTCTCCGTGAGCCATATAGATTCATACTCTACCTTATTTTTACTTAAATAGAAAGGTTCTATGCCTCCAGAAAGGGGTTAAACCCCTTTCTGGGATTAAAAATTACCCAAGTCGAAGACCGTTTTTTCGTAAGCTGTGTCGAACTTCTTTATAATCTGGCACAGTCACTGCCACCAAATCCCAAAACCTTTGTGAGTGATTAAATTCTTTTAGATGACACAATTCGTGGACTATTATATAGTCTGCTTGTTTTGGAGTAAGTAATACTATCTTGTAATTGAAATTCAAATTCCCATGTTTTGAACAGCTCCCCCACCGCGTCTTTTGATTCCTGATTGTAACCCTTCCCCACTTATAATTATAAAATTGGTTAAAATATTCCAATCTTTCTTTCACTAGAATGCCTGCTTGTACTTTGTATTTCAAATAATTTAAATTTTTTCTCTTAGTTTTTACTTTTCTGTATATTTTTCTTTTTTTAATACCAAAAAATATTTTAAATAATTCACCCATATAGATAATAATATATTATTCTAAAATTAAGAGAACTTTTCACTTTTCTTTAAATAATAAATTCCAATAAAACAAATTATCATTAGTAATAAAACGGAGCCTCTATACTGGATACTTTCTCCAAAACTTCTCAATAAATAAAATGTTAACAACCAAACAAGTGGACCAACAACTGAAGCAGCTTTTTCAAATACGGTAAATATACTGAAGAATTCGCCTTGAGAATCCATAGGTGATATTTCTGAATAAATTACTCTGAATAAAGAAAATAGAATTCCAAAGAAAAGACCACTTAGGGCCACCACAATAAATACAGCTGAAGATACCACTGGCATTAAAGCACACAAGCCAAAACTAACTCCATAAGATAACCCTGCTACTATCAAAGCTCTGTTTTTATTTTTTAATTTTTTTACAAATATACTAGTTATAAATCCCCCAATCATAGCAAAAACAAGCCCTATGACTGCAACATAGGAAACGCCTTTATCTGAAAAATCAAATACCTTACTCACATACAATGCTATGTATAATTGAAAAGTAAGTAAGGCATCAGCAAGCAAAGAATAACCTATTAAGAAATAAAACACTCTTTTATTATTTTTTATCTTTTTGAAAAATTCCTTATAAGAAAAATGATTAACTGAATCATTTTTAGTAGACTCTTTTTGAAAAAAGAAAAGACTAGTTAACAGTAAAAAGAATAACGCACCTAAAAACAATGCTAAAACTTTACCACTTAAACCTAAAAATACTACAGAGGTACCTATTATTGCACTTATTATTACAATAGCTAGAGCGTTACCTAATTGACCAAAACCATATCCTTGACCAGATATTTTAACTCTACTTGTTTCGTCACTAATCTGCCTTAACATAGCTGTATAGATAGAATATGAACCCTGCCAACAAATTTGAAATAAAATATACAAAAATGATAATATGAATAAAATTTTTAAATCAAAAACATCACTACCTTTTATAATAAAAGATATCAAAATAAGGGATATAACCATTAACATAGAACCAATCTTTATAAACAAAACTCTTTTTCCTATCTTGTCAGACAATGAACCCAGATAAGGCAATATAATCAATAGAACGGCAGTAGAAATAGAAGCCGAAACACCTATCCAAATATCACTTGCTCCTCTTTCGGAAAGTATAAGTGGATAATAGAAAAGCAAAACGACCGAGGCAAAAGAGTTAGCAAAATCATATAGATACCAGAGTTTAATTTTATTCATTTTATTTATCTAACTTCTTATATAATGTTCCTGTGATAACAAGAATTAATATCCCAAGCAAAAACATTATTAATGGTTGTTGTTTTAGAAAAGAAACTTTAAAAATTAACTCTTTTATACCCTGACTCATTAGAGTAGCTCCTACGATGACAAGCAAGGCGAAGGCTAGCGGGTATCGCTCAAATACTGACTTCCCTCTTTTACCAAATACTTCATTGGCTTTAGACGTTAGCTCTTCAACTTTTTTCAATGGATCCAATTGTTCTTTGTTCATATAACTAATATTACCACAACACACATTCTCATCAAAATAAAGATTGATTATAGGAAAAAGTGAGAATATAATTTATATGAATTCAAACAATCTAAAACTTACTGCCATGGGACAAAAAATTTTATTAAGAATTCTTAGTCTTATTGACTGGAATTCTTTTCGAGCAATAACTATAATTATTGCAATTTTAACCCTTATGATGATATTGTTAGTTCCGTAGTAATATAATAACGATATCATCCCCAAAAGAGGCCCCTTTGTACCATACAAAGGAGCCTCTTTTTTTATGTTTATTTAGTCTTTTTCTTTCCTACTACTTTTTTAGCAGCAACCTTTTTAACTGGAGCTTTAGCTACAACTTTTTTAACTTCAATTTTCTTAGCTACTACTGGAGCAACTTTTAGGGCAGGCCTTGAAGTAACAACAGGAGCTACTACTTTTGGACCTGACATCTTTTCTATTGCATTTATAAGACGATCAAGCTTACTATTCATTTCACTCAATTGTTTACTCATGTCATTCCCTGCTACTGCTGGCTTTGCAAATGTTGGAGCTGGTCTATCGTTGAAGTCTCTCTTTGGTCCACGATCATTACTGAATTCACGGCGTGGAGCACGATCACCATCATCTCTCTTGCTACTAAAACAATCATTACAATATATTGGCTTATCTTGTGATGGACGGAAAGGAACCTCACAACTCTTGTGACATTCATCGCAAACAGCCTTGTGCATTGTCACAGGACCTCGATCATCTCGACGACCACCACCGAAACTTGGACGTCCTCCGCCTCCATTTCCGCCTCTAAAACCTCCTCCACCGCCACCTCTATTACCACCTCTATCATTAAAATTTCCCATAAATTATTTATATTTACCTAGCTTAACTAGACAAGTTGTTACTATTATTCTGTAATTATAGCACTTTTAAGACTAAATAGCAACCCAAACAAAAAACTCATTAATATAAATTAATGAGTTTTTTGTTTGTGAATATTATTATTCAACAGGAGTAGCCTCTTCTGTTGCAGGAACTTCTACAGTTTCTTCTTCAGGAACAACAACTTCTTCTCCTTCTACCTTTACCTTTGTTTCTTCTTCATCCATATATATTCTATAAAATTAATTCATACTAAACGACTCTAGAAGTATACTACAGATACTTGATATTTACTAATTATATTGTGAAATTTTTAATTAATTCTAGTTTTTGATTTCGAGTGAGTTTTTTAAGTTCTCCCTCCCTAGCTCGTGACTTACCATACATCCTGAATCTTTCAAAATATTTTAACTCAACAGGTCTGCGAATTTTTGTATAATGCGCTCCTGATTTCAAGTGATTGTGTTTGTGTAATCTCTTCTCTAAATCGTTCGTAGAACCCACATATAGAGTCTTGTCCGCACATAGGAGTATATAAGTGAAATACATAGATTAATTCTATCACAATTTACATAGTTGAAAAATAACTGTTTTTAGGGTATTCTTAATATTGTTTTATATTGGGAGATCGTCTAACGGTAGGACAGAGGCCTTTGAAGCCTTTAATTGGGGTTCGATTCCCTATCTCCCAGCAAATTAGAAAACCCACTTTTAAAGTATGGTTTTCTTTTGCTGGGAGAAGCGAGTAAACTTCTTTACTCGCGTTAGGGAATCGAAAACCTTTTCCGTGTGAGTTTACGAACGGAAAAGGTGTACTGAACCTGTAAGGTTCGATAAGGCTACTGCCGGTCCATATCTCCCAGCTAGGGTTTTTGAAACAAAAAAAAGAAGGCTGAAAATTTTCAGCCTTCTTTGTAATTCTAATTTTGATTTTCTTCAATTAACCAAAAAATAATCCAGGTTATTCTTAACCCGCTGTGAAATGTTCTTCGTGCTACCTTTCGAAAAAGGTTCACCCATGACAGCTTCGTATAATTCAATGTAACGGGCAGAAAATGAATCAATCAAATCCTTTGTCATCTTGGGAGCAACTTGTCCTGCTTCGCCCTGGAAGCCGTTTTCGAGGAGCCACTGACGAACAAATTCTTTCGAAAGTTGCTTTTGGCTTTCACCTTTAGCAAGACGTTCTTCGTAGCCTTCAGTATAAAAATACCGTGATGAATCGGGTGTGTGAACTTCGTCAATCAAATAGATTTGGCCATCTTTCTTCCCAAATTCATATTTGGTATCAACTAAAATTAAACCTTTTTCGGCAGCCATTTCAGTTCCACGCTGGAAAAGTTCACGGGTGTATTTCTCCAAGAGAATGTAATCTTTTTCAGAAACAAGTCCCTTAGAAATAATCTCTGCTCTTGAAATGTCTTCATCGTGACCAACTAAGGCCTTGGTGGTTGGTGTAATAATTGGCTCAGGAAATTTCTGATTTTCAACCATTCCTTCAGGTAGAACAACTCCGCAGAGCATTCTTTTCCCAGCTTTGTACTCACGCCAAGCATGACCTGTGAGATAACCACGGATTACCATTTCAACTTTGAACGGCTCGCAACGGTGACCATATGTAACATTTGGATCAGGGGTGGAGATCTTCCAGTTAAGAACTATGTCTTCAGTTGCTTCCAAAAATCTGGAAGCTATCTGATTAAGTATTTGTCCTTTGTATGGAATCCCCTTGGGCAACACTACATCGAAAGCTGAGATACGGTCGGTTACAACCATTGCCATAGTTTCATCATTAAAAAAGTAAACATCTCTTACCTTTCCACGATAAACATGGGTCTGGTCAGGAAATTTGAAATTGGTTTCTGTTAATACTCTTTTCTTCGTCATAACATTACAAGATTTAGATTTAAAAAACTATAAATTAACTAAAAAGAATTTATATATACATTAAAATAAAACACGCAATAAGTCAATCTTTTAGATCTCTCTAGTATTAAGAAATTAACCCCCTTTTTTTGTATCCTAGCCTCCTTGGTTAAATCTTGTTATAATAAATCTATGGAAACATCTAAAACTGAAAAATATTTTTTATTTGGGCTTTTAGCAATCGTGCTGGCTTTGACATTAGCAATCCTCTACCCCTTTCTAGCTATCTTTATCTTGGCTGCAGCTTTTGCTGTCGTTATCAATCCTGTTTATTTATGGATTAGAAAACATATTACAAAGAAAAAAGAAGGCTTGGCTTCATTTATAACAATAATTCTTTTCCTCTTGATTTTATGTGTTCCCCTATTTTTTATGGGGACGGTTATCTTTAATCAAGCCCAAAATGCTTATCAATTTATCACTTCAAATGGTGACACTAGTATCTTCATCCAGAAAATTGACACATCTATCAATAATCTAATGCCTAACGGATTTACTTTTGACACCCATGAAAAGGTTGTAAGCCTCACCTCTTTCCTCTCAAATAATATTGGAAACTTCTTCACTTCTACATTTAATACAATTCTAATGGCACTCCTTACAATTTTCACAATGTTTTATCTACTGAAAGATGGAGAGAAATGGAGAGAAGGTTTGGTAAAAATCTTGCCTTTATCAGAAAAAAATATTAATGAGGTACTTTCTAGTTTAAAAGATTCTGTAAACAGAATAATAAAAGGATCTTTCTTCATTGCAATTGTCCAAGGGATTCTCTCTTGGATTGGACTTTGGATTTTTGGTGTTCCTAACCCTGCCCTTTGGGGAGTAGTGGCAGGAATGGCATCATTTGTTCCAACTCTTGGAACTTCTATCGTCTTTGTACCATCAATCCTCTTCCTTCTTTTCACAGGAATGCAATTACAAGCTCTTGGACTTCTCCTCTGGGCTATGATTCTCGTTGGAACCATAGATAACATTCTCTCTCCGTATATTATCTCAAAAAATACAGAAGTGCCTTCTATCTTTATATTATTCTCAATATTGGGTGGAATATCTCTAATGGGACCGATTGGTATCATAATCGGGCCACTTGTTTTAAGTTTACTTTATAGCTTAGTAGCTATTTATAGAAAAGAAATTATTTAAAAAATCAATGCTTTATAAATTCTTAAAATATTATAAAATTAGTATTTTTGTAATACTAATTTGTTTTCTACTTCCAATCAGTTATATTAATGCTCAGATAAACACACCTATAATAAAAGAAGGTGCGATCTCACAAAAAGACCGCATTACGTTTAAAAAAGAGATGTATATACTTGGAATAAATTATCTAACAAAATATTTACCAAATAAAAGTTTTTTATATAATAAAAAAGTTTATTCTGTAAAACCTATATCTATCTGGTGGCATTGGGATGCAGGATCAAATCCGAAAAACATAAGTGAAGGTATAAAAAGAGTAAATACTACTTACAATATATTGAAAAATAGAACAGAAAATGGCCAGAGGGTTGCTACCAACTTTACAGTAGGTCCCAATGTCATCCTTCAAATGCTTCCATTATCAAAAACAATGATAACTCAAGGGAGACTTACTGGTGATTTAAAAATTGAAGATATACATGAATCCACAAGCCTAGGTGGAATACAGATAGAAACCACAGGGACACAATATGATACAAAGCCTCCCCTTGCCTCTCAGACAAAAACATTGATCAAATTGACCGCAGTTTTGATGAAGCAATATAATATTAAATTTTCAAAAGTTTATGGTCATTTAGAAAAATCTCCTTATGTACAAAAAATAGATCCAGGAATCACATATTTAAAACAAACCAGAATGCAATTACTAAAATATCTAATAAATAATAATCAATTGGAGAATATCGATAATCCTAATAATTGGAATTTTTATACGGAGGTATTAATTGACGGAAATATCGTTAATGTTATTGATCAATCAGCTGTAGATATTTATAATTCACTAACAAAAGAGGAGCAAAAAATAATATCTAATATGCCGTCATAATATAGTTCGACATTAAAATTTTAAACAGAATTTCCTGCTATATATCCAGTCGTCCAACAAATCTGAAGACTATACCCTCCAGAATTCCTATTAATATTAAGTAAGTCTCCAGTAACATATAAATTAGGAATTATTTTTGAAGACATTGTTTTCATGTCTATCTCTGTGAGTGATACTCCTCCATCCGCTACTACAGACCTCTCGTAGCCCATCAAGTTTGTAATAGTCATGGGTAAAGCCTTCAATAATCTAACGATCTTTTTTCTGTCTTCTTTGGTTATACTATGAATTTTCATATTGAAATCAAGTTCAGAACAAATCATCTCTATGGCTTTAGCGGTACCCTCTGGAGCAATATCTTTAAATACAGTTCTCAGAATTTTATTCTTATTGGCATCAAAAGTTTTAATTATAAAATCTTCTAGCGAGCCTTCATTTGTATCAGGGAAAACATCTATATAAGCTCTCACTAAACCAGACTGAAGTAAATCCGAAACTTTACGAGAGCTATTCAAAATAAGCGGTCCAGAGAGACCAAAATGAGTAAAGAGAATTTTGCCTGTTTTAGAAAATTGCTTTTTTCCTTCAAGAAAAAAAGTAATCTTCATAAAAGAAAGAGATACTCCCGCTAAAGTTTTAACCCATGCATCACTGACCGCCAAAGGTACAATATCTGGACTTGGAGTTTTCACCTCATGACCCAAATCTTTAAGCCAGCTAAAACCGTCCCCCGTAGAACCAGTCTCCGGATGTGAAAGACCGCCAGTCGCTAAAACAAAAGACTTGGCATAATACATACCACTACTAGTTTCCACACATTCAACTAATCCATTATTGACCCTTATGCTTTTGACTGCACAATTACTTTTTACTGTTACGTGATTTTTCTCTAAATCTTTTTGCAAAAGATTAAAAACATCCAATGCTTTCTCTGTGACAGGAAAGACCCTATTGCGAGCTTGAGTTACTAGAGGAAGACCCCTTGATTCAAAGTACTGAAAGGTATCTTTCACTCCAAAAATAGAAAATGGTGTATATAAAAAAGGAGCCCCGTTGCCATAGACTTTCAGCATCTTGTGAATATCAGGCTCGGCATTTGTAATATTGCAACGTCCTCCACCTGTAATTTTTAATTTTTCTCCTAAACTTTTATTCTTATCAAGTATAAGTACGGACTTAGAGCGAGATCCTGCTATGGAGCCAGCCATCATTCCCGAGGCACCGCCGCCAATAATTATGACATCCCAAATTTTGTTTTTATTTTCCTTCATTTAAAATCTTGACTAGAGCTAGTTCTAAGGGAAGTTCACTAATAACAGCATTTTTGAGTGATTGATATGATTCAAGTAAAATAGATAAAGTAGCTGAAGATATATATTCTGGTTTACTTGCTATAAGCTCTGTGATGTAAACCATGTCGTGTTCAGAAAAAACTTTCTCTATCTCTACTCTTGTATTAGGAGCATAACGAAGCATGAGAGCATATCGAAGCTTAGATAAAATCATCTTCAAATATACTTGCATCTCAATATTTTGATCATTGGCTTTCTTTATTGTTATAAAACCTCTCTCAATATCTTTATGAGCTATCGCATTTAAGAATTCATCTACGAGTACTGCATTGGGAGACCCTGTAACTTCTTCTATGTCAGAAAGGCTTATCTGATTACTTCTAGAGAAAGATATAACTTTCTGTAAGGTTCCATAAGCATCACGGAAAGCTCCATCTGCAAGAAGTGCTATCAGCCCTGCTCCACCTTCTTCGAGAGTATAGCCTTCTTTCTTGGCAACATTTATAACAGCTGATGTTAAAATATGGTCTGTAGGCTTTTTAAATATAAAACTCTGGCAACGAGAAACGATAGTCTCAGGAACCTTCTCAAGTTCAGTAGTAGCAAGTATGAAAATAACATGACTTGGAGGTTCTTCGATAGTTTTAAGAAGTGCATTCCAAGCATCTTTAGTAAACATATGAACTTCATCGAGAATATAAATTTTGTATTTAGAATCAAAAGGCATGGTCTGAACGCTATCGCGAATACTACGAACATCATCAATTCCACGATTCGAAGCTGCATCAAGCTCATATATATCGTTTCGGGTTGTACCTAACTCGCTGGCTATAATACGCGCAATTGTGGTCTTACCTGTACCACGTGGACCGCAAAGAAGATAGGCATGGGAAACCTTACCAGCCTTAAGCGCTCCTCCTATAGCCTTCACTATATGATCCTGCCCTATAACTTCATCCCAGTTTTCAGGTCGGTATTTCCTATAAAGTGCTATATTATTGTTGTTGTTTGTGTTTTTATTCATAAGTAAAAATTATTTAGAATCCATGCCCCGTAGGAAGTACTCTTTCCTTTGGGGTTTCATAAACTATAGTATACCAAATTAAAGAGTTTTTAGAAATTCTTTAATTATAGTTTCAACTTCTTTAGCAGAACTAGCATCCATGAGTTTTACACGAAGTTCCTTGGCTCCATCGAAGCCATTCACATAAGCTTTGTAATGCTTCTTCATGACTGCAAAATTTTTCACTTTACCCAGAAGTTTATCATAAAGCTTGGTGTGTTCGACTAGGACTTTCAATTTTTCTTTTATTGAAATTTCTTGGCTCCTTGAGGCCTTGCCTCGGGCTCCCTTGAGGCAAGGCCTCTCCCCGCCAAAAAACCATGGATTACCAAATACAGCCCTGCCTACCATTATACCGTCACAACCAGTCTCTTCAGCTAACCTTATACCATCTTCTAAACTTTTGACATCTCCATTCCCTATTATTTTGGTCTTCACTCCCATCTTATTTCTTATGCCCACAACTTCTTTTACATGATCCCATCTTGCTGGAACTAAAGACATTTCTTTCCTAGTACGAGCGTGTAAAGTAAGTGCATCTATATCTTGTGAAAGTAAAAATGGAATCCATTCACTTATCTGGTTCTTGTTATATCCAATGCGAGTTTTTACAGAAACAGACATACTTTGAGCGTTCTTCTTTTTAGAATCTTTTATACCATCTTTCACAGCCTTTATAATTTCTCCTGCCTTCTTCATATCTTTCATCATCGCAGCACCTGCCCCTTGCTTCTCTATCGATCTATCGGGACAACCCA
Organism: Candidatus Nomurabacteria bacterium GW2011_GWE2_34_25; assembly: GCA_000990325.1. Lineage (GTDB taxonomy): Bacteria > Patescibacteriota > Minisyncoccia > Phycocordibacterales > UBA9973 > UBA8515. Next base: position 35,762 of record LBPS01000009.1, on the reverse strand, counting down.
TATTTATATCAATACCATCAAATCCTAAGTCTGCACAAAGTTTTGCTGCCTCATGCATTTTTGTAGGGTTAGAAGAGAAAAGTTGTGCAACTATTGGTCTTTCTTTTTCACTATAGAGTAAATCATATTTAAGAACTTTTCTCCCCTCACTTACAAGACCATCGGCTGAGACAAACTCGGTCCAAGTCACATCAGGCTTGCCATACTTGGCAAACATGCGACGAAAAGCCGCATCGGTGACATCTGCCATAGGCGCTAAACAAAAAAACGGTTTTGGTAATTTATCCCAGAATTTTTTCATAAATATTATTTTTTAAATGAAGTCACAAAAATTAATTAAACTTATACAGCACTTTATTATTAAACCTAAGGTCTATATATAAAAGAGTATCATACTTTGAATTTATTTCATTTGCAAATTCTCTTTCTTTCATGGCCGTAGCAAGATTATCATATATAATTCCAATATCATTTTCTTTTTTAAAAATTATTTTTGGATTAGAAATATTTCCGGCTTTTTCTAAGTAAAGAATATGTGTACCATTGTCTTCTACTACAAGATACGCTCCCTTAAACCCTAGCGTTGCTACTCCGTCAATAAAGCGAGCCAATTCGTGAAAACGTACAGAGTCGAGCATCTGAGAACCTAGTGGATTGGGATAATTCCCTTTTATGTTTGTATAGAATTTAAAATAAACGTCCCCGGAAAAATATGGGGCTTTATCAAAAATATACCCATCATTATTTACAAAATAACAATTCTCTCCAATGTCTTGTTTTTCCTCTGGAACTTTTAACCCACAATACAAATACGAGCCCAGACGTTCCTTTATCGTTAGACGAAGAGTATTGAACCCTTCTTGTTTGATAGATAAACTTTCTATCCGAGGAAATTCTAAAATCAAATTATTATATATTTTATCGTGTGGATATATTAAAAAATTTGAACGTGAAAAAAGACCTAAATATTTGCCAGCTAATTTTATATTTATACTAGACTCCAATTTCTCGGTATCAATAATACTATTACCTGTAATAATAATTTTATTGATTACAATTTTAGGGTGAGAAGAAAAATAAGAGATAGCCCCTACAAAGACAGCAAACAAGACAGTAAGCAATATAAACAAACGCAATCTCATAACTTTCCGATTGCGTTTAAGGAGAGCTATGCGTGGTGATACCGGTATGTCTTTCATTGGTTATTTAAGAAATAATATCTTTACCTAAATATTTTTGCAAAACAGTCGGAACTTTTATCGTGCCATCTGCCTGTTGAAAATTTTCTACCAGTGAAACAAGAATGCGGGGAGTCGCAACAGCTGTATTGTTTAACGAGTGAACATATTTCATTTTTCCATCTTCGTCTTTATAGCGAATATTTAAACGACGAGTTTGAAAATCATGAAAATAAGAAGCCGAATGAGTTTCTCTATATTTGCTTTCCTTAGGTACCCATGCTTCGATATCATACTTTTTAACCTGCCCTAACCCCAAATCTCCCCCACAATTTATTACAGTATGATAAGGAATACCTAGTGATTCAAGAAATTCTTCAGAGTTTCTTGTAATATCTTCGTGTACCCTTACTGACACCTCATGATTCGCTTCACATAGTACTACTTGTTCCATTTTATAAAATTCTTGTACGCGTATTAGACCCTTGACATCTTTGCCGTGACTTCCTGCCTCAAGCCTAAAACATGGAGAGAATCCTAAATATTTCAGTGGTAAGACTTTTTGATCCAAAATCTCATTTGCATGCATTCCCATAATCGGCACCTCAGCTGTTCCAGCGAGATAATTTCCATCTTGAGTTTTATATAGATCTTCTTCACTTTGTGGAATCATGGCAGTACCAATGAAATTTTCTTTATGATCTATTACAGGGGGTATTACAGGTAAAAGTCCTTTACTAGAAAAAAAGTCTAGTGCATAACTCCATATAGCCATCGAAAGTCTGGCTCCATCTCCTATTAAGAAATATCCTCGAAAACCATGCACTTTGACTCCTCGATCAAAATCAACCATTTTAAGATTGGTCATAAGTTCTATGTGATCCTTGGCTTCAAAATCAAAGACTGGTTTCTCTCCCCAACTTTTTACTTCTTGATTGTCAGCATCACTTTCTCCTTCTGGTACAGATATGTCTGGAATATTTGGAACCGTAAGCATTAAAGATTGCCATTCTGTCATAATAGTTCTTAATTCTTCTTCTTTTCCAACTAATTCTTCCTTTACCATTTTCATTTCTCCTATCATTTGCCCGCGAATAGCCATATCCTTTTCTGTAGCGATAGAATTATTCATTTTATTCTGCTCTCCACGCAGGAATTCAACACGAGAAAGAATCTCAAGTCGTTTTTCATCTACAGAGACAAGCTTATCTATATCTACTTCGATATGCTTCTTCTTTGCACCCTCTTTAATTATATCTTTGTTCTCACGTATGAATTTAATGTCTAACATATATATAGTATAATAAAAAATGATATAATACACAAATCATATGGAAGACGTCTACAAATTAAAACCAGAACAGTTTCCAAAAGCTTTACTTGAGATTCCTCAACCACCGAAGGTTCTATACATACGAGGGAAACTTCCAGGCGAAGATATGATCTACTTGGCAGTTGTCGGCTCTCGTAAATACACTTCATATGGAAAAGATATTTGTGAGAAATTAATAAGAGGGCTCAAAGGCTACCCTATAGTTATAGTCTCTGGACTTGCTATCGGGATGGATAGTATTGCACATAGAATAGCTCTAGACACTGGACTTGCAACTATTGCATTCCCTGGATCAGGACTTGATAATAGTGTCCTTCATCCAAGAAGTAACATTAAACTTGCTCAAGAAATAGTAGATAAAGGAGGGTGTGTAATATCAGAGCTTGAACCATCATGCCCTGCAGCTTTGTACTCTTTTGTAAGAAGAAATAGATTAATGGCTGGAATGGTTAAGGCCGTACTTATAATAGAAGCAGAAGAAAAGTCAGGTACACTTGTCACTGCTCGCATGGCACTCGACTATAACCGCGACGTCCTAGCCGTTCCTGGCTCAGCATTCTCTTCAAACTCAAATGGAACAAACTGGCTCATCAAACAAGGAGCCACACCTGTAACAAACAGTGAGGAAATTCTCATCGCCCTAGGATTCAATATTGAAAAGTCTAAACAGACAGATAAAGAAAAATACGCCGACTGCGGAAAAAATGAAATGAAAATAATTGAACTTCTTCGCGAACCCATGGAACGCAATGATCTTATCCGTGAACTAGGAATAAACATCGGCGAAGCCAACGCTCTCCTCTCTATAATGGAACTCAAAGATTTAATTAAAGAAGAATTAGGTGAGATAAGAAAAATATAAACAAACAATTATTTGCAAAAATAATTAGAAGGTGTTACTAATATAGACAATGAAACTATTAATTGTTGAATCACCATCAAAAGCAAAGACGATAGAAAAATACTTGGACGGTGCTTATACTGTGCGTGCTTCTGTTGGACATATACGCGACTTACCAAAGTCAAACAAAGATGCCATCGATATAGAGGGTGGTTTTATTCCTCGATATGAAATTTCAAAAGGCAAAGAAAAAGTCGTTCATGATTTAAAAAGTCTTTCAGAAAAAGCCGAGACCATAATGCTTGCAACCGACCCGGACCGTGAAGGAGAAGCTATCTCTTGGCATTTAAAAGAACTCCTAGATGCTGACAAAAAAATCAAAGCCAATATAAAGCGTGTAGCTTTTTATGAAATTACTAAAGAAGCAGTAGAAGAAGCTCTAAAAAATCCTCGTGATATAGACCAGAGCCTAGTAAAGGCTCAAGAAGCTCGTCGGGTCCTAGATAGACTTGTAGGATATGACCTATCTGGAATAATCTGGAAGAAAGTCCGATACGGCCTTTCGGCTGGTAGAGTTCAATCCCCTGCTTTACGCATTATTATGGAGCGTGAAAGAGAAATCCGTGCTTTTGTTCCTGAACAATATTGGGTATTAGATGGAATTTTTGAAACCAACAAAAAAGATAAAATAACTTTGTCTTGTATTGAAGAACCTCGTGATAAAAAAATTGTAGATAAAATTCTTGAACTTGGAAACAAAGAAAAGTGGTTTGTAAAAGATTTAAAAACTAGTGAACAGAAGAGGCAACCTCGTGCCCCTTTCACTACTTCTACTCTTCAACAGACAGCAAGTACCAGACTTGGATTCTCCCCTTCACGAACAATGCAAGTAGCACAGAAACTTTATGAGCAAGGATTCATAACTTACATGCGTACTGATAGTACCAACTTGAGTCTTGTAGCTCAAGATCAGATTATCAAGCTTGTAGAGAAAAAATATGGCAAAGAATATGCACAGATACATACATATAAAGCTAAATCAAAAAATGCTCAAGAGGCTCACGAGGCAATCCGTCCAACACATATAGAACAACTAAATGCTGGAGCAAACGAAGAGCAACATAAACTTTACCAACTCATATGGGAAAGAGTTGTGTCTTCACAAATGTCTGATGCTAAATTATTAAAAACAAAAATAACAGCGAACTTAAAAGAAAATAATATTCCTGACTTTACAGCCAATGGCTCTCGAGTACTTTTCCCTGGATGGCTTATCTGTGAGACTGGTGCCCGTGGTGAAGACGTAGAATTACCAGAAGTAACAATTGGAGATGAATTAAAACTTATAGAATTAAATAGTACCGAAAAAGCTACCGAACCACCCAACCGCTATACTGAAGCTGGGCTTGTCAAAGAGCTTGAAGCTCGTGACATAGGAAGACCTTCTACCTATGCATCAATAATGAAAACTCTCGAGGATAGAGGTTACGTAAGGAAAGAAGGCAAAACTCTTTTCCCCACCGACACAGGGGACGTTGTCTCATCTTTCCTTGAAGAAAATTTCGGTGAATACATAAGTGATACTTTCACTGCAGATATGGAAGACAAGCTTGATGATATATCAAATGGTAAAAGAGAATATGTAAAAACTCTCAAAGACTTTTATACACCATTTTCAAAAGATGTAAAAGAAAAAGAAAAACTTGCTAAAGCCACAAACATGGGAGAAGCTCCAAGTAATATACTTTGTCCTAAGTGTGAAAGTAGTATGATTGTTAAACTTTCACGCGGAGGTAAATTCTATTCTTGTAGCAAATACCCAGACTGCGATGGAGCAAGAACCATTGAAGGAGAAGTTCTAGATGGACCAAAAGAAACGGGAGAGGTGTGCCCAACTTGTGGAGAGAAAAAAGGTAAAAGTGGAGGAGGTAAACTTGTCATACGAGTCAGACGTGATGGTGGTGGAACTTTCATATCATGCTCTCGTTATCCTAAATGTAAATTTATAAAACAAGACGAGGAAGAGATGAAAAGAAAAATGACAGATATAAATTGTCCGACTTGTAACAAGGGAAAAATGATGGAAAGAAAGGGGCGCTTTGGAATATTCTATTCATGTTCCAATTACCCAGATTGTAAAAATGCTATCAAGGCAAAACCTACGGGGAATATTTGTCCTCTTTGCCAATCTCTTATGATGGAGGGGACCAAAACAATTCCAGAAAGATGTTCAAATAGAATGTGCAGAAACCATAATCCTCATAAACTTGGAGATAATATCAAATCCAATAAAAAATAAGAATGCATTATAAAAACTAGCTAAAAAAGCTAGTTTTTATATTATTTTGTTATGGTATAATTATATTTATGAAACCAAAGGTAGAAGAAATACTTGATTTAATTCATCATTTACATAAAGAAGATCAGAACCTCATACAAAGAGCTTATGATTTTGCTAAAAAAGCTCACGCTGGTCAACTTCGTAAAAGTGGTGAACCGTACTTCAACCACGTTTTTGCAACAGCCAAAAATTTAGCTGAATTAGGAATGAAAGCAAAGACAATTGCGGCAGGGTTGCTTCATGATGTTATAGAAGACACTTCTATAACAGAAGAGGATATCAAGAAAGAATTCGGAGAAGAAATACTTTCTCTGATTAATGGTGTTACCAAGTTAGGAACTGTGAGATACAAAGGTATCGAGCGTAAGGTTGAAAACTTAAGAAGATTCTTCGTATCTATGGCAGAAGACTTAAGAGTGCTTACTATTAAACTTGCAGATAGACTTCATAACATAGAAACATTGGAACATATACGTCCTGACAAACAAAAACGTATCGCTCTTGAAACCCTAGAAATATACGCACCCCTTGCAGACAGGCTCTCAATGGGACGTCTTAAGGGAAGACTTGAAGATGCGGCTTTCCGGTATGCTTATCCTAAGGAATATGAAGATGTTAAAAAATTGCTTTTAGAAAGAAAGGATGCAAAAGAAAGATATTTAATTGAAGTTAGAGATAGACTAAAAGAAAAAATACTAGAAGCAAAAATTAAAAATACAAAGATAGATTATCGTCAGAAGCATTTATATTCACTCTGGAAGAAACTTCAAAAGTACAATATGGATATTGGTAAGATATATGACATTATAGCCATGCGTGTAATGGTAGACACTGTATCTGACTGCTATCATGTACTAGGTATTATTCACGGAGAATGGACACCCGTACCTAATCGTATCAAAGACTATATAGCAATGCCAAAGGCAAACGGATATCAAAGTCTCCATACAACAATATTCACAGGAACTGGAGGAATCGTAGAAATCCAGATACGAACGCACGAAATGCACGAACAAGCAGAAAATGGTATAGCTGCACACTTTATATATAAAGCAAAAGATGCAGAAAAAAATCCTGATCTCAAAGAGTTAGAGTGGTTAAATAAACTCCATGATTTAAATAAAGATCATGAAAATGAAAAACCAGAAGATTTCTTGGAAAAAATTCGAATGAATTTCTTCAGGGATCGAGTTTTTATCTTTACTCCGAAAGGAGACATTATTGACTTACCTGAAGATTCTTCTGTTATAGACTTCGCCTATGCTATACATACTGATATTGGGAATCATGCACAAGGAGCCAAAATTAATGGGAAAAATACATCATTGGGAACTATATTAAAAACACATGATATTGTAGAGATACAGGTAAACAAGAATACAAATCCTTCCTCTAAATGGCTAGATCATGCAAAAACAAGTCTGGCTCGTCGAGAAATAAATGCCTACCTAAAACAGCACAGTCTCCTTTCTAAGTTTTTATCATTTGGGAAAAACTAAAATAAAAAACCTACAGACCTTATCTGTAGGTTTTTTTATTTTTAAATTGAGAAATTTTTAATATTATAGAGATCTATATCTTCTTCAGCTTTCTTTATTTCTTCATTTGTTCTATCCTCCATCAACTTAATACTATCCTCTATATTCTCTAAATCCCCTATATCATTTTTTGGGGGTTGTATTTGAGAATTTAAAACTTCTTGATTTTCTTTCAAATCTTCTCTATTTATTTCTGATTCTTTCTGAGAAATAAAATTCTCAAGCATTAGATTCGGGTTACCTCCTTCTTCTTTTGATTTAATAAGACCTAAAATCGTTCGAAGGTCGTCGTTGGTAAAGAAGTCAATTGTAATATACCCTCCATTTTCTTTCCTTTCTATGTGAACTCTCGTACCAAGGGTTTCTTGAAAACCTTATCAAAGGCAATTTTGCGAGCAATCTTCTCTGCGTCACGGACAGTGAGCTTCTTCCACATGATTTCTTTGAAAAGCACAGACTGCTCATCGGGTCTGTCAGAAAGCATAAGGATAGGACGTGTATGACCTTCGCTTATTTTACCAGCGGATAGAGCATCTAGCATCTCTTGAGGGAGAGCAAGTAGACGAAGAGTGTTGGAAACGTACTCGCGACTCTTCCCCATTTTCTGACCAATCTGAGTATGGTTGAACTTAAACTCTTCTACAAGTCGGAAGAATGCTCGAGCACGCTCAACTGCATTCAAATCTTCGCGTTGAAGGTTCTCAATAATAGAAAGCTCAAGCTTGGCCATGTTGTCATCCCCCACACGAATGATAGCTGGGACTTGTGTGAGTCCGGCAAGCTTGGAGGCTCGAAGCCTTCTCTCTCCGGCAATGAGCTCATACTCTACTACTATACCTTCGTCTTCCTTCACTATCTCAATACGAGAAACTGTAAGCGGTTGTAAAATACCATACTGACGAATCGAATCAGCCAAGTCCCTCAAACGTGCTTCGTCAAACTCACGACGAGGCTGAAAAGGATTCGGCTTAATCTTTTCTATATCTATCCAAAAAATTGAATTACTATAAAGCTGTGACATATGTCTTTATTTTAGCATATTTTTTAAATGTTGAAAAATTTAAGTATATAGTAGAGTAGTCAATTGCAATTTATTATGAAAATTGTTATTATATAATAATGGCTAAATGTTGGACAAAGGAAGAGGAGACAAAATATTATTCTGAGCTTTTTTATCTTTATGTTAAAAAGAATAAAAGTCTACATGAAATTTCAGAAATTCTAAAAATACCAGAATCAACAATTTTTAGAAGGATGAAACGTCTGAAAATAAAGACAGAGCCTCACTTAAAAGATAATTACCTGAAAAAAAGAAAAGGGGTACAAATTCCTAATAAATATTCTGAAGATTTAGCAGAATTTTTTGGAATAATGCTTGGTGATGGACATATAAGCCATTTCCAAGTTGTTGTTAGTCTAGGAAATAAAGAAGAAAAATATGCTGAACATGTTAGTTTACTTATTAAAAAAATATTTGAAACGAGTGCAAAAATTTCTATTCGTAATACTGGATATAGAGATGTTTATCTAGGTTCAGTTGAAATAACCTCATGGTTATTTAAGAAAGGGCTTGTTTCAAATAAAGTTAAATCTCAAGTTGATGTTCCTTCGTGGATTTTTAGTAAAGATAAATATATGAAAAGTTTTTTAAGGGGATTTTTTGACACAGATGGATCAATATATAAATTAAAATATGGTGTCCAAATGTCTTTTTGTAATAGATCATTACCTATTCTTAAATCTTTACAATTAATGTTAAAAAGGTTAAGATATAATCCATCGAGTATTAGTTTATATAATTTGTATCTTACCAGAAGAAAAGATATAAAAAGATTTTTTGAAGAAATTAAACCTTCAAATCATAAACACATAGTTCGATATTTGAAAATTGAAGACGATTTGCGCCGATCGGATAGCGGCTATTCCAGGAGACTGTAAATCTCCGGCCTTCGGGCATCGTTGGTTCGAGTCCAACTCGGCGCACAAAAGAAATTAGATATAAGAAAAGCCATAAGATAAGCTTACGGCTTTTCTTATGGCTTAGTAATTTAAAAAATTCTTTATACCCTCAGACAAATGGTTCTTGTCAAGACTTACTCTCCACAAAAATCCAATTTTGTTTTCAGGATATTTTGAGATAAAATTTTTAACCAAATTGGGATGGTCTTCCCAATTAGACCAAAAAAGTATTGGAATGCCTAGCCCCAAAAGTTCTTTTTCACACCATACAATGCCTGTAATATTTCCACCTTGAGTTTCTTCAAGACTAAACTGCCCAAATGGTGAATTTGCTACATCTATGACAATTAAATCATAACTTAGAACTTTTAGCCTATATCGAGCATCCTCAATGTAAAGAATGGTCTCGACATCATATTCGGGATTATCAATTAAGGCATCAAAAAGTCCAAAAATATGATTATAATCCAAAAGATTATCTGAAACAATCATTATCTTCTTCATATTATTAAATTTTAGTTAAACAATCGTGAATGAAATAAATTCTTTTCTTATTACCTTATCACTTCTTCACCTTTTGTCAAACCAAAAATCGTGAGGCCTTGCCTCACGATTTTTATTATTCTTCAGGCAATTCTTCCACTTCTTGTATTTTCACTTCTCGTTTCAATTCTTTCTGGTAGGGAGTGTAGTGTGATTCTACAAGAACCTTTTTGCCATTTAAAATCAAAGGGAAGAATTCTCTGTCTGCCGGCATCATCTTGTCATAAGGCAAATCAGTAAGATCAAAGAAGGTTGGAGTTACCATAGCTCCATCTTCTGTCTCAGTTGGTTCCCCTATCCAATCTTTCACCAAGAAAAAGTGGACCCGTGATACGAACATACTTCCATCACTTTTCTCATTATGAAAATCCACGATAGCTACTTTCTCTAAATCATCAAACTTGGCTTTCAGTCCAACCTCTTCCTCTAATTCTCGAATAGCACATTCTGCAATAGTCTCTCCCTCGTCTACTCCACCACCATAGCCATTCCAACAACCCATACCTATCTTCCTGGTTTTCATACCAAGAAGAACTTGGCCATCCTTTATAGGTATACAAACCGTCGCTTTAAATAATACTTTCTCTTCTTGCATAAGAGTAATTATATATTTACTAAAACAAAAATACAAACTACTACTACGAATTAACAACTATACTTGCGGGGCTCTCCAGAAAATTCTTTCTAATATAGAGTTTCCTTTCTTGTTTTTTACCATGTTTGCATATCTTTCACCCTTTTTAATACATTTATCAAGAATAACTTTATCTTCAAATGCTTTAATATTTCCAGTATAAAAAGCTCCGAGAACCTTAGCATCAAAGTACAAGAACACACCTCTTAACCAAAAAGAAGGAAAAGCAAAGAAAAGAATAGTCTCAGCCCAATTGGGGGTTCCTCCAGATACAATAAAATATGTCCTCAGATAAGATAGCTTACCTACTGGTTGTCCAAATTTATTATGCTTAGTTAAATCTAAGGCAAGAAATCTAATCCTATCTATAAAGTTTTTCAGACGGGCAGGTACAGAAAAATTGTAAGTAGGAGTAGCTATAACTAATCCATCAGAATTCTCTATTTTACCAATAAGATCTCTAAACTTTTCTTCATGTAAAGCAGGACCAGTACTATTCTCATAATTATAGAAATCAATAGGAATATCTTCTAAGTATATCTTCTCTACCTCAATACCAGCAACTTTATTCATCCCAATAATAAAATTATCAAGCATTGTATCAGAATTCCTATTACGTGAAGGGGAAGTAGATAAAGCTATTATTTTCATAAATCAATATTTCTATTAAGAATTACTCTTAACTAACTCTACACTTATATCTAAATCAACATTATCAGAAACAACTATTTCACCTTTATCTAAAGTAGCACTCCAATTCAAACCAAAATCTTTACGATTAATAGTTCCTAGGGCATCAAAACTCATAATACTTTGATGATTCATATTTTCTCCAATTCCATTTAGCTTCACATCTAGATTAACCTCTTTAACTACTCCATGTATCTCTAAATCTCCAGTTACTACAAAATTGTTATCACCTTTTTCTGTAATTTCTTTTGAGACAAAAGATATTACAGGGAATTTAGTAACGTCAAAAAAGTCAGGAGACATAAGATGCCCATCTCTATCTGTATTGTTGGTACTTATGCTATTGGTTTCGGCTTTGAATTTTATTGAAGCTTTAATAAAGTCACTGTCCTCCATTTCTACACTTCCATCAAACTTATTAAACTGGCCTCTAATATTTGAGATCATTAGATGTTTTACTTTAAAACCTATTATTGAATGCATTGTATCTATACTCCATTTATTCATATTTTTATATTTTTATTAATAATATTATTATTTTACTCCCATTCTTCCTCGAACTCTCACATTTGATACAATTTTACCTTTTTTCATTTCTACTATAATTTCTTTATCTCTCATTGTTACATTTACAATGTCTCCCTTCTTCACTCCTCTGCCTATTATAAACGTCGCAACAGGATTAAGTATTTTGTCTTGTATAAGTCGCCCTAATGGTCTTGCGCCATAGTGAGGGTTATAGCCTTCTTTTGCCAAGTAAGTCAAAGCATCGTTTGAAATTTCAAAACCAATTTCTTTAGCCTTTAGTCTATCCACTACCACTTTTATCTTCAAGTCTACAATATGCCTTATAGCATCAAGGGAAAGAATATCGAAGACAATTGTATCATCGAGTCTGTTTAAGAATTCGGGGCGGAAATAATCTTTCAAAGATTCTAAGACTTTTTCTTTGGTCTGGGTATACTCATCTACTTTTGATTTATTGGTAAAACCTAAAGTCTCCATCTTCTCGATAAATTGAGAGCCGATGTTTGAGGTCAAAATTATAATCGTATTCTTAAAATTCACAATTCTACCCTTTGCATCTGTCAGGCGTCCTTCGTCTAATACTTGAAGGAGTACATTGAAAACTTCAGGGTGAGCCTTCTCAATCTCATCAAAAAGAATTACAGAATAAGGTCGATGACGTACAGCTTCGGTTAAGTTTCCTGACTCATCGTAACCAACATAGCCTGGTGGTGAACCTATAAGCTTTGAGACACTATGACGCTCCATATACTCACTCATATCTACTCTGATAAGAGCATTGTCATCGTTGAACATAAATTCTGACAATGCTTTTGTAAGCTCAGTTTTCCCTACACCTGTAGGACCCAAGAATATAAATGAACCAATAGGCTTGTTTGGATCTGAAATACCCGCTCTATTCCTACGAACAACATTCGCAATCTTTTTTATAGCTTCATCCTGCCCTATTACGCGAGCCCGGAGAACATCTTCTATGTTTGCTAATTTTTCTCTTTCTTCTTCAAGCATTTTTGAAAGAGGAATGCTTGTCCACATAGAGACAACTTCTGCAATATCTTCAGCCGTGATTTCTTCTTTCAAAATTCTTCGTGACTTTTGTAATTTCTTAAGTCTTAGAAGCTTTGTATCTAACTTTTTCTTTAAATCTGGAATCTCTCCATAACGTATTTCAGCGACACGAGCAAGGTCAGCGTGCATTTCTGAGTTCTCACCTTCGAGACGTAAAGTTTCTAATTCCTTTTTAATACTACGAATACTTACGACAGTTTCTTTCTCATTCTTCCATTTAAGTTCAAGCTCGTGAGTCTTCTCTTTCAAGTTGCCTATCTCTTTGTCTATATCTTTCACACGTGCTTCTGCCTTTTTACTTGATTCAGTTTTGCCTGAGTCTCTGCCGATCTCATTTAGTAATGCCTCCTTTTCTATTTCAAAACGCATAATTTTACGATGTGCATCTTCGAGTATAGGTGGCTTGTTCTCAAGGGCAATACGAAGAGCAGAAGAAGCTTCGTCGATAAGATCTACGGCTTTATCTGGAAGATATCTGTTAGTAATGTAACGGGTTGAAAGAGTTACAGCAGAAACAATAGCATCATCAGTAATTCGAACACCGTGGAAAAGTTCATATTTTTCTTTGAGCCCACGAAGAATAGCGATAGTATCGTCTACACTTGGTTCATCTATAAAGATAGGCTGGAAACGACGTGCTAAGGCAGGATCCTTTTCTATATGCTTTTGATATTCTTTTAAAGTTGTCGCTCCTATTGCACGAAGTTCTCCTCGAGCTAGTGCCGGCTTTAGCATGTTCGAAGCGTCGAGAGATCCTTCAGAGCTCCCTGCTCCAACAATAGTATGGATCTCATCTATAAAAAGAATTATTTTACCTTCGGCTTTCTCTATCTCTTTAAGGATTCCACGGAGTCTCTCTTCAAACTCTCCTCTGTACTTCGTCCCTGCTAAAAGTAAGCCTAAGTCCAGAGACACTACTTCTTTATCTTTCAAACTCTCAGGAACATCATTCTTTGCAATTCTTTGTGCCAAAGCTTCTGCAACAGCTGTCTTGCCAGTACCTGCCTCTCCTATAAGTATAGGATTATTCTTCGTGCGCCTAGATAGGATTTGCATCATACGCATAATCTCTCTATCACGCCCTATGACTGGGTCAAGCTTGTCTTGACGAGCAAGTAAAGTAAGATTCCTTGTAAATTTATTGATAAGCTTAGGTTGCTTGGGAGTATTTACTTCATTACCTTTTTCTTTTCTAAGCTGATTTAAAACTTCTAAGACTTGGTCTTTATTTATTTTAAATTTACCAAGAAGTTCTCTAGCTTCACCTGGAGTCTCAAGTAAAGAGAAAAATAAATGTTCAGTCGAAACAAAATCATCTTTCATATCTGTAGCTATTTTACTAGAAGATTCTATGACTTGAGCCAAATCAGGAGTGAGATAGAGCTGATAAGAAGGAGAAAGAGTGTTCCTATTCTCAGGGGATTCTATCATATCGCTTAAATTATCTACCAATAGAGTAGTATCTATTTCCATTTTTTCTAAAATGGAAATTATGAGAGACTCTTCTTGTATCAGAAGTGAGATAAGAAGATGAAGTGTATTTACATGATTCTGTCCACGCTCAATAGCTAGCTCGTGAGCTTTCCTGATAACTTCTTTAGCTTTAGTTGTAAAATGATTAAATGGGGGCATAAATTAGGTTCTAGCAACTAGGTTCTAGTGACTAGTAAAAATATTAATAAAAAATTATTGCGTTACTTTTGATTCATCAGTCTTCGCTGGTGTTTCAATAATAGCTTTCTTTTCTGAAATTTTTAAAATACTAAATCCGTTTGTAAACTTTTTCAAAACTGTTGCATCAAAATCTGTCTTATTCAAAATTACTTTATACCTCAAGCTTTCATTTAGTATAGATGAATCTACAAGAACTAATCCTACATCTGAAATTATAATACCTTGTCCAAGTTCTTTTGTTGTTGTAGGAGTCTCAGCTGTACCATCTGTAGTAGAAGGTGCGGATTGGTTCGTTGCCTCTGTGACAGGAATACTACCGTCTATTGCATAGATAGACACGACAGCATCTCCATCTCCGAGAACAATACTTCCATTTGGTGTATTAGTAGCTGGGGCACTTTCTTTAGCTGGAGTCTCTACTGTTGTTACTTTCTCTATCGTTCTTTGAATCACATTATTTATGGTCTGAGGTATGGCTTTCGGCATCTGGTTCATAAGGGAAACAGTAACAATCCCCGTAGCAATAGACACTACAAAAGTTATCAGTAAGGTAAGCAATATAAGCTGTTTTTTGTTTAAATCTTTAATATCCATACCTGTATTCTATCATATCTACCTATTTTTTCCACTTTTTATACTTATCTAAAATTTTAGATAAGGTAAGGATGAATTTATCTATGTCAGTCTTTTTGGTATCACGCCCGAGAGTTATACGAAGAGAGCCTTCTTCGCCTTTATAAGTTTCTCCTTTGGCTTTTCTTATTTCTGTTATTACATATGATTCATCGTCTTCTCCACTTTTGCACGCCGACTTTGCTGAGACCTCTATCCCCTTGGCATCGAGCTCTATCACCAGAAGCTCACTTGAAATATTAGATATAGAAATATTTATATTATTGGGAAGTCTGTTTTTTGTATCACCGTTTAAAACTATTTTAAAATTATCATTATTTATTTTTAACAATTTACCGATAGTATAATCACGAAGTTTAGTGAGTCTACTTGCTTCTTTCATTTTCATTTTGTTTGCAATTTCAAATGCCAAAGCTATTGCTGCGATAGAAGAAACATTCTCAGTTCCAGAACGTAGTCCAAACTCTTGCTCTCCTCCGCTATATATAGGGGAAAGTTTTATACCCCTTTTTTTATACAAGACACCTACTCCTTTGGGTCCATATATTTTTGATCCATTAAAAGAAAGCATATCCACTCCTAACTTGTCTACATTTGAAATATCTAAATAGTTGATAGCTTGGGTTGCATCAGTATGAAATAAGGGATAAGAAGCGGGAAAAGGCCTTGCCTCAAGAGAGTCCGAGGCAAGGCCTTGAGGAGCTCCCTTCCCTTTTCTATAATGTCTTATCTCTTTTGCAATTTCTTGGATGGGTTCAATCGTGCCAATTTCATTGTTGGCATACATTATTGATACAAGAGCGGTATTACTCTTTATCGCCTCTTTTATATCTTTAGGATTAACTATTCCATTTTCATTTACTTTTATATAAGTTACTTCGGCTTTTCCTCTCTCTTCTAATAATTTAAAATTCATTATGACAGCCGGATGCTCTATCTTACTTGTAATAATATGAGGTATGTGACCCTTGTTGTTTAACTGATAATTATTTACAACTCCCAGAATAACCATAGCAATACTTTCAGTACTACTTCCAGTAAAGATGACCTCGTCACTGTGGGCATTCATACCCCTTGCAATCTTTTCTCTTGCTTCTTCGATAATGTTTCTAGCTTTTACTCCACCACTATGAATAGAAGTAGCATTTGCAAAAAGCTTTTTTTCATAAAAAGATACTAATTTCAAAACCCTCTTATCAATAGGAGTAGCAGAGGCATAATCGAGATAAGTTTTATTAACATTTTTAACCATATATTAATTATATCATAGAGTCTAAATTTGACCTTACACGAAAAAGAGTTGTAAAAAAGGCCTTATTAGTATATACTCTTTTAAGTTATGACTATGTCTATTCTTATTTATATTCTATCAGGTATCTTAGTTATATTGTTATTATGGGTAAACCTGACAGAATACAGATTCAAAAAGTTTTTTGCTGGAACCAAGGCCCGCAATCTTGAAGAAGTCATGCTTCTTTTGGGTAAACAAATGAAAGAGCTAGATGAATCTCAAAAAAAGATCGACGAGCACTTAGTAATAATAGATAGACGATTAGATAAATCTATTCGAAAAGTAGAAACAGTACGATTCAATCCATTTTTAGAAGCTGGGAGCAATCAAAGTTTCGCAATCTCATTTATAAATGATGAAGGAAACGGAGTAGTGATGTCTAGTCTTTATGCTCGTGATCGTATGAGTATTTTTGCAAAACCTATAGTTGGAGGTAAATCCGAATTTGAACTTTCAGCGGAAGAAAAAGAGGTCTTGGAAAAATCAAAATAAATTATATATGAATACAAATCAGATAAATAAGAATAACAATTCTAGCGAAAAGGTACGTCCACCTGTGGTTGTTGTCATGGGGCATGTTGATCACGGCAAGTCTACCCTACTTGACTACATCCGTAAATCAAACATTGTGGAAGGTGAAGCAGGAGGTATAACCCAATCAATCAGTGCATATGAAGTAAAACACAAAGATGAGGGGGGATCGGATAGAAAAATAACTTTTTTAGATACTCCAGGACACGAAGCTTTCTCTAAAATGCGTGCTCGAGGTGCACTGGCTGCTGATATCGCGATATTGGTTGTTTCTGCAGAAGACTCTGTAAAAGCTCAAACCCTTGAAGCTTACAATACAATCATAGAAAGTTCGATCCCCTACATCGTCGCTATCAATAAGATAGACAGACCAAATGCAAATATAGAAAAAACCAAAATGGACCTTGTAGAAAAAGGTATTTATCTAGAAGGATTAGGTGGAGACATCCCATTTGTACCAATATCAGCTAAAGTAGGTACTGGAGTAAACGAACTCCTCGATATGATTCTTTTAGTTTCTGATATACAAGCATTCACAGGAGACTCATCTTTAAATGCTTCAGGAATAATTATTGAAGCAAATCGTGAACCAAAGCGTGGAATTTCTGCTACATGCATTATAAAGAATGGAACACTTAAATCGGGTATGATTGTCGTTGCAGGAACTGCACTTGTCTCAACTCGCATGATGGAAAACTTCCAAGGTAAACCTATTAAGGAAGCAACTTTCTCCTCCCCTATCTTACTTACAGGTTTTGAATCAATGCCAGAAGTCGGAAATACTTTTGAATCATTTGGGAGTAAAAAAGAAGCAGAAAATTATATAGAAATAATGAAGAGTGCTCTACTTGAAAACAAGACACAGAACAAATACATAGCTCCTACGGGAAAAATAATTCCTATAATAATTAAAACTGATGTTGTTGGATCAATGGAAGCAATAGAAAAAGAAATCGGTAAATTAAATAATGAAGAGATCTCTTATAAAATTATCAGTTTTGGAGTTGGGGCTATCAATGAATCTGATCTTAAAATGGCCAATGCCAACAAGGAGACTATTGTTGTCGGATTCAATACTAAGCTTGATGCTGGAGCACGCGACCTAAATGAAACTTTGAAAATAAACGTAGAAGTCTTTGATATTATCTACAAACTTACAGACTGGCTTAAAATATTGATAGAAGAAAGAAGACCAAGAGTGGAAACAATCGAGGTGACAGGGTCTCTAAAAATAATAAGGACTTTTGGATCAACAAAAGACAAGCAAGTCGTCGGAGGGAAAGTTGTCAATGGTAGAATCGTAAATGGTGGCCAAGTCCGTATTATGCGTCGTGACTTTGAAATAGGACATGGTAAGATAGTGGAGCTTCAGCAGAATAAAATAAAAGCCAAGGAAGTCCTTGAGGAAAGTGAGTGTGGAGTACAAGTAGAAACAAAGATAACAATTGCTCCCGGAGATGTACTTGAAGCTTTTATTGTCGTCATTAAATAATTATAATATTTCCGTAGAAAATAAATCATATCTACTATGTCAGAATATCGAACAGAGAAAATTACAAACCACATCAAGGAGCTTGCTGCTACTTTCATCGAAAGAGAAGCGGGTCCTACTTCTCTTATCACTGTCACGAGGGTGCTTCTTTCTCCTGACAATAAAAGAGCCAAGATAATGATAAGCGTCCTTCCTCGAGAGAAAGAGAATGCTGCCTTTGGATTCATAAGAAGGAACTTAGGAGACTTACGTAAACACGTGAAGAAATGGCTCAAGATAAACCCTATCCCCTTTCTTGAAGTACAAATAGATGAGGGAGAAAAGAATCGTCAACGAATTGACGAATTGTTGATTCAAGGTTAGGATAAGAGAATTGAGAAGAGAATCTACGTTGAATAACTCTTCTCGAAGGGTCCGCATAATTTTCTGCTGAAAATTTGCTCATTGCTCGGTCCGTCGACCTCCGCCGGCCCCTTCTCAAAGATTATTCAACTCCGATTTAAATATCGGCCTGGTAGCCAAGTGGTAAGGCAGAGATCTGCAAAATCTCTATGCGGCGGTTCAATTCCGCCCCAGGCCTCAAAAAAAGAAGCAAAAATCAAGATTTAGATTTTTGCTTCTTGTACATTATTAACGACATTAACGAAGGTACTTATTTACAAATTTAAAGAAAAAACTCCATCTTTCCCACCTTCTCATAAATGATATTATAACTGACGTTGCAGCGATATAATCATGTTCTTTATAATTAGGAAAACCTAGAGTAGAAGGCATAGAATACTTATATCGCTTATCGCAATATTCTTTACCATTCCAGATTAAAAGAGTTTTAAAAATTTTGTTTGGATCTTTCGCATATTTCCTAAATAACGTGTTTGACCAAACTACATATTCCATTCCATCAATGATAAACTCGTCGTTAAGTTTGACGACTTCTCTATTCTTAAAATCTTTGGAGCTACGGAAAACTTTTTTCCTTTTTTGAAACAAAATCCAAAATTCTTTAGCCAATTTGGTTAAAGACTCATAGTCATGTTCCTGTGAGGGAGGAAATTGACCAGTCATTTGGCATTGTTCGCAAGAAGGATACCCGTAGATGTCTTCACAAAATTTATACTTGTCTTCTATTTTAAGAAATATAAAGATAGCGTCATGATCACCATCTTTTACCTCATTTAGTAAAGAACTTGGGGCTACAAGATATTTATACCCTGGAAATAAAAGTAAATCACCAGAACGGAGAGTTTCCTCTCCTAGCTCTGATAAGGACGAAAAAGTTCGTGTTGTTTCCATTTTTTATTTTATTAGTTTCCTCTATTAAAACTGAATCTTAATTTTAAGTCAATAGCCATACCATATTAAAAAACACTATAAAATAGTGTTTTTTAATATGGTGCCCAGAAGAGGACTTGAACCTCCAAGGATTGCTCCACTAGTTCCTAAGACTAGCGCGTATACCAATTCCGCCACCTGGGCATAAAAACATACTAGCAAAAAAAGATATAAATTACTAGTACTACTTTTAATTTTATTCCTCTATTATATAATTTCCTCTCTCAATTTTTTCATGCTAAACTACCCTTATGTCTCTCGAGCGTACCGCCACAAAAACAGCATACTTCAGTATTATAAGTAATACCATACTTTCTATCATTAAATGGGTCGCGGGATATTTTGGTAATTCATACGCTCTCATCGCAGATGCCATCGAATCAACTACCGATATATTTTCTTCTACCTTAGTTTTAATTGGAATTAAATACTCAAATAAACCAGCAGATGAAAACCATCCATACGGACACGGTCGTATCGAGCCTCTTGTAACTTTTGCTATTGTAGGATTCTTAGTAATTTCTGCAAGTATTATTGCTCGTCAGGCTATTATAAATATCGGGACTCCACATGAATTGCCTCGCTTATATACTCTTTTCGTTCTAGCGGGAATAATTATTTGGAAAGAAATCTCATATAGATTAGTTATAAAAAAGAGTATAGAAACGAAAAGCTCATCGCTAAAAGCTGATGCATGGCACCACAGAAGTGACGCTATAACCTCTGTGGCCGCTTTTATAGGTATTACTATTGCTTTGATTTTTGGTAAAGGTTTTGAATCTGCCGACGACTGGGCTGCTCTTTTCGCAGCAGGCTTCATTCTTTATAATTGTTACTTAATCTTTAGGCCTGCTCTAAGTGAAGTAATGGACGAACATATAAATAAAGAAATTATAGATAAAATACGAGAATGTTCTATTAGAGTAAATGGTGTATTAGGAACAGAAAAATGTTTCGCAAGAAAAGCTGGGATGAAATACTACATAGACCTGCATATAAAAGTCAAAGGAGAAATTTCTGTCAAAGAAGGACATGCTATCTCTCATAAACTTAAAGACCAACTCCAAACAGAAATACCCGAAATTTCCAATATTCTTATACACGTTGAACCCAATGATTAGTATATTTTCTTGCAAAATTAAGTAAAATATAGTACCATGTAACTTATGACGATTATTGCTAATATATTGCCTTATATACAAATAATACTATCTATTATCCTTATTGCCGCTATCCTACTACAACATTCTGATGCGGGAGTAGGAGGAATACTTGGAGGAGGAGATTCGGGGGGCCTTTACCATACACGTCGTGGATTTGAAAAGTTTCTTTTCATTTTTACTATTATTGTTGCTATTCTACTGACAGCTTCATCTCTTGTAGCAATATTCATTAAGTAGTATTTTCTACATAATATAACAACTAACAATTTAACTCTCAAAGAGTGCATTATGCATAAATTTCTTTCATTTATAAAAGAATTTCGAATTCCCAAAAAACAAAACCTTAGAGATGCACTAGTATCATTCTCTAAAAAAGAATTTTATATTTTTACAGTTGCTCTGATTGTGGCTTTTGTTTCTATGCTTATTATTTTGAATAATTTAAACAATAAATTTCTGGTTGATGTGCCCATGAAGGGTGGGTCTATCACAGAAGGGATTATCGGTATGCCCACACTAGTGAACCCAGTACTTGCTCTATCTGATGCAGATAAAGATTTAGTATCTCTCGTTTATAGCGGACTTGTAAGGAGATCTCCTGATGGAACATATATACTCGACCTAGCAGAATCTTATACAATCTCCCCTGATGGACTTACTTATACATTCATAATAAAGAAAGACGCTCGTTTTCACGACGGAAAACCAGTAACAGCAGATGATGTAGTTTTCACTATTGATAAAATAAAAGACCCTACTATTAAAAGTCCCCGCACAGGATGGAATGGGGTAACAGTAGAAAAAAAAGATGATAGAACTGTAATATTTACTTTAAATAAAACCTACATATCTTTTCTAGACAATATGACCATAGGAATATTACCAATGCATATATGGAAAGAGAAAGAATCTCAATTTAGTATCTCCCCTTTTAATATTAAAGCTATCGGCTCAGGACCTTACAAAATTAAATCCGTAATAAAAAATAAAGATGGAATTCCTGAAGAATATATATTAAAAAGTTTTTCAGATTTTGCCCTTGATGTTCCCAATATTAAAACACTCCATATTAAATCTTTCTCAAATGAGAAGGATTTAATAGAGGCTATATCTAATGGATCAATAGACCAAGCGGGTGGAATAAGTCCTATAAATGCAATCGCTCTAGATAAAAATTCTCATGTTATATACACAACTTCTACCCCAAGAATATTTGGATTATTTTACAACAGTACGAATAACAAAATATTTACTGACCCAAACGTTGTAATGGCTTTTAACTATGCATTAAATAGAAAAGAAATTATCGAACAGGTTCTATATGGGTATGGGACAATAGCAGAAAATCCAATTCCAGAAACTATTCTGAAAAATGATGGAGCAATTAATATAGATTCTGATTCTATAAACAAGGCAAATGAACTTCTAAACAAGAGTGGATGGATCCTAGGAGATGATGGATTCCGTACCAAAGGAGGAATAACGACGATAGACAAAACTAAAAAAGTAGGTAAAAAAACAATAACTGAAAAAGTTAAAGTTAACAACGGTCAATTAGTTACACTTGAATTTTCGTTAACCACTCTAGATACACCAGAATTTAAGCAATCTACTGAAATAATTAAAAATCAATTAAAGGCAATTGGTGTACGCGTCAATACAGAGAAAGTTTATGAAATAGGACCCTTAAATAAAATTATCCAAAATCGTGAATATGAAGCACTCTTCTTTGGTCAAAGAATCAATCATGAATCCGATCTATTTTTATTCTGGCATTCGTCACAAAAGAAAGACCCAGGGCTAAATATCTCTATGTATAGTAATTCTAAAGTAGACAAAATACTAGAAGATGCCCAAAAAACAATTGCAACTGAAGATAGAATAACTAAGTATAAAATTTTTATTGAAGAATTTAATAAAGACCTGCCTGCTTTATTAATATATTCTCCAAAATACTTGTATGCGACTACAAAAAACCTAAATAATATAAATATAAATACATTAATAAATCCTTCGGATAGATTTGCATCTGTTTATACTTGGTATGCAAATACTGATCACGTCTGGAAAATCTTTACCAAATAATAAAAACATTAAAAACTAATATAAAAATATGGACAATAAAACAAAGACGCCACAGAGTGGTGCTAATAGAAATAATAATTTCGCGTTTCGAAAAACAAACAACATTAGAGTAATACATAAACCAGGGATTCCCAAAAATGGAACCGTGGCTAAGATATCTACTCTTCCACAACAAACACAAGTAAATCCTAAAAATAATAAACCTATGAGTCGTGGGAGTTACCAGTATGGTAATAGCAAAGGAGGACGAAGACCTCGTGCTGGAACACCTGTTCCACCCAAAGAAAATGCCGTCGTCGTTAGGAAAAACAAAATGATTCTGATTCCTCCACCAGCTCCTGGGACTATTCGTATAATTCCTCTAGGTGGAGCTGAAGAAATAGGCAAGAACATGACTGCTATAGAAATCGGTGATGATATTATCGTCATTGATGCTGGCATGCAATTTAAAACAGAAGATACTCCTGGAATTGATTATATCATTCCAAATACAACATATTTGGAAGAACGTAAGGATAAGATAAGAGCGATGCTCGTCACCCATGGTCACTTGGACCATATTGGTGGAATTCCGCTTGTTATGAGTCGTATTGGCAATCCTCCACTCTACTCTCGAAATCTTTCTATTTTAGTTATGAAGAAACGTCAGGAAGAATTCTCTCACCTACCTCCTTTAAATGCACACATCGTTGAGAAAGATTCTGTGATTTATGCTGGGAAATTACGTATCCGTTTCTTTGGTGTAACCCACACAATGCCTGATTCAATGGGAATTGTCATTGAAACTCCTTATGGTTCAATCGTCACCCCAGGAGACTTTAAACTTGATCAAATAAACGGTGTGGTCTCCGATGAAGAGGAAAAGGAATACGCCTTTTTTGACAAAGAAAAAGTTCTTTTACTTTTGACTGATTCGACCAATATTGAAAACGAGGGATTTTCTATTCCAGAAGCTTGGGTTCATGAGGGATTGGGTAAATTAATTCGACAAGGAACCGGTAGAATAATCATATCTGCTTTCGCTTCTTCTATTACTCGTCTAATGAAGATTGTAGAGATAGCTGAATCCCTGGGTAAAAAAGTTGTCCTCGATGGAAGATCACTAAAGACAAACATGGAAGTATGTGAAACTGCTGGAATCTTCACACCCAAGAAAGGAACAATTATCCCCATAGAAGACGTAGATAATTACCCTCCAAATAAAATACTTATAATGATGACTGGTGCTCAAGGGGAAGAATTCGCCGCCTTAAATCGTGCTGCCAATAAAACTCACAAGAAGTTCACTATTCGTCCCGGAGATACTATCATCTTATCATCGTCCATAGTCCCCGGTAATGAAATCGCCGTTCAACATCTAAAAGACAATCTAACCCGTCACGGCATAAGAATTATAAGTTATAGAACAAGTGAAGATACAATTCACGCTACAGGTCACGGAAATCAAGAAGATATAAAATGGCTACACAAGAAGACGCATCCCAAGTTCTTTATCCCTATTCATGGATGGCATTCAATGCTTGTTAAACACAAAGAAGTTGCCATGTCTATCGGAATGTCAGAAGAAAACATCATAGTTCCAGATAATGGCTCTATTATAGAGATAGTGGACAATGGATCTAAAATGATTCTACGTAAAGAGAAGGCTCCATCCGGGGCAATGATGGTTGATGGCTTCTCTATCGGGGACGAACAAGATGTAGTTATAAGAGACAGGGTGATGCTTGCCCAAGACGGCATGTTCGTTCTTATTGCAACAATTGATTCTAACACTGGTAAGCTTCGTAAATCACCAGATATAATCTCTAGAGGATTCATCTATCTAAAAGAGAATCAAGAATTGCTTCATCAGGTTAGAATAATAATAAAGAAAACTATTGAAGATGGAACAGCTGGGATGAATCCAGTCAATTTTGACAATATTAAAACAAACTTAGGAGACAATATATCTAAGTTTTTATTCCAAAAGACTGCAAAAAGACCACTTGTTATACCAGTATTATTAAGTATTTAAAATATACATGAAATCACCTAAATTAAAAAGAATGTATGCTTTGTCATTTATATTTACTTTGCATATTTCAATTTCTGCCTACATCAGTTCTATTTTCTTAACTGGAATTATGAAGGAAAGCTTCATAGGAATTTTGTATACGATAGCATCGCTCATTACTCTTATCCTCTTAACAAAAAGCTCGAGTATTTTAAAAAATTTTGGAAATAAAAAATCAACCATCGTGTTTCTTTTGATAAATATTATTGCTCTTTTAGGACTTATAACCAGTAGTAACCCTTACATTATAGGGACTTCTTTTGTATTGTTCACCACGACAAACACTCTAGTATTCTTCTGTATTGATATATTTATTGAACATTTTAGTGATCCATTAACCATAGGAAAAACGAGAGGACTTTATCTTACTATTATAAATATCGCATGGATGGCCTCCCCTCTTATTGCTGTGTTTTTAATTACGAAAGAAGGTGGATATAAGGCAATATTTACCCTTGCTTTCTTTATGGCTATGGCAATGACTATTGGATTACTCTTTTCAGTTAAAACTTTCAAAGATAAAATATACAAGAAAACTCCATTCTTAGAAACTTATAAATATCTAAAAACAAACCATAATATACTAGCCATAACAGTAATTAATTTTATCCTGCAATTTTTCTTTGCATGGATGGTTGTCTATACTCCGATATATCTTTATAATCATTTAAATTTTAATTGGACTCAAATAGGAATAATATTCACGATCATGCTTACTCCTTTTATAATTTTAGGCTTACCAGTTGGTATTCTTATCGATAAATATCATGTACAGAAAAGGACCCTCTTGTATATTGGTTTCTTAATTATAATTATTTCAACACTTTCTATTGCTTTTATAACAACTAAGAGCATCGCCATTTGGGCATTAATTTTATTTATAACTCGTGTTGGGGCAAGTATTATCGAAACAACATCTGAAACTTATTTCTTTACCCACATAAAAGAAGAAGATGCTTATCTATTGGGAATCTTCCGGGATATGAACCCTGTCGCCTACATAATCGCTCCGATGATAGCCACATTGGTTTTCCTAGTTTTGCCATTTAAGTATCTTTTCATTATTCTTGGTATCATATTACTAACTGGGCTATACTATATACCGAAGTTAAAACATAATCATGGAATATCCAATACGAATAAATAAATACTTGGCTCTCAATAATTTTTCGACTAGAAAAGGAGCTGATGAATTAATCAAAAAAGGTTATGTTTTTATTAATGGGAGAAAGGCTGTCTTGGGTGACCAAGTCTATAGAGATGGTGATGTGACTGTCAGCGATAAAGTCCCTAAAAAAAGTTACGTCTATTATGCTTACAATAAAGCAGTCGGGATTTCAACAAATCCCGACATTAAAACTAAGGACATTTTGAAAGTCACAAAATTCAAAGTTCCAGTCTTTCCTATTGGAAGACTCGATAAGGATTCTCGTGGACTTATAATTATGACAAATGATGGACGCGTAACAGACAGACTTCTATCACCTCTTTATGTACATGAGAAAGAATATGTCGTGAAAGTAGAACCAAATTTCTCAGATAAATTTATAGAGCTTATGGGTAGTGGTGTCCACTTTGATAAATTTGTAAGTCGTAAATGCAAAGTCTGGCGCACTACAGCTAAATCTAAGGATACCTTTCATATAGTGCTAACAGAAGGTAAGAAACGCCAAATAAGACGCATGTGCGAGGCTCTACACCATAAGGTCATAGATCTAAAGCGTATTCGTATAATGAACGTAGAGCTAGGCAAATTAAATGAAGGAGAGTACAGAGAAATAAAAGGAACTGAATTGGATACACTTTTAAAATCTTTAAATTTGAGATAAGGATGACATGATATTTCTTGTGCACGCACCATTATTGCAATTGCAAATAACATTTTGAGACTTCAAATATGCACCGTCGCAAGATTTTTCATCTAATGAGTTAGCGTTACGACAAGAATCCACTTCACAATAACTTCCCCTACATATTGCCCCTTTAGTAAAAGGAGCAATTCCGCCATCTGAGTCACTGCACATATATTTAGTAACTAAATCTAAAGTTGTAAATTCTATCAACGGAGAATATGAGATGCCATTTGTATTCGCAACATAGGCACGATAATTATATTTAGTATTGGAAACTAAAGATATTATTGGTACCATAAATGGACCTGTAGCTGAAAGACTAGTCGTCGTGGTAGGAATACCTATACAAGTGGCTCCATTTGTTATACTTGGAATTATCGATGAAATTGGACTATAACAGACTCCATATACTGTATAAACAGGATTGCCTAGTAATGTTATATTTGCACTAAGAATTGCTGATGAGTGAGTAACGGATGTTACTATTGGGTTAGCTACTATGGGCAAGGATCCCCCTGGATTAAAATTTTTTGTTTCATTATTTACAACTCTTGTCCAATATGAAGAATAAGGACTAGTAGCCTTAAGCTCTGATTTCAATCTAGAAACCTCATTCTCAAGACTTTGAATTTGTGAAAGCACTTCACTTAAGATAGAGGCATGAACATGATTAGCGCCCGCAAAAAAGAATCCCAAAATGAACAGACTAGCCAGTAATTTTTTCATAATTAATTTAATCTTTTTCTAATCAGCTAAACATTGATTGGTCCACAATGTATTGAAGTAGGCTCTAGTTTGTTTACCCATGATACCATCTCCTTTTAATCCATGAGCTAGCTGGAAGGCT
Organism: Candidatus Nomurabacteria bacterium GW2011_GWE2_34_25; assembly: GCA_000990325.1. Lineage (GTDB taxonomy): Bacteria > Patescibacteriota > Minisyncoccia > Phycocordibacterales > UBA9973 > UBA8515. The sequence continues at coordinate 8,155 of LBPS01000009.1, read as the reverse complement.
TTCAAAGCTTTCCAAGTCTTGAAACCAAATGACCCATCAATTTCATTGTCTGGTAAAAATCCTTGATCATTCAATAGGACTTGCAGAGATTCAGCTTGATCACCCTTTGAACCAATTCTTAGTAGAGTTGTAAACAAAGGAACACTACAAGATTCACTACCACCTCCTCCGCCTGAAATAATAGGAACTGTATTAATAGGGGTAGATATTTCTCCAATTTTCATTGAATCAACTTCTAGATATACACCACTACCTTCATTGGTACCTATTGGGTATGAAGTTGTATAAACAGTACCAGTAACTTCTAATTTAAATACATTGGGTGGTGAGGTTTTTGTATAACTTTTATACTTATCAATTAAAGACTGCATACTATCCGTTCCAATTTTTAAAGATAAATTTAATCCATCTAAGTTAACTTTATTGTTTATGTCTATATTCCCTGTTTTTGGACTTGCACGCCATAAATTATAAGCATAATAATACCCTTGTGTTGTAACTTTTTTACCCTTATACAACGAAGGATTATTCTTAATATTTTCAATAGAAGCAACAAGACTTAGAGGAGTTTGGTCATTTGTAAGTGTTGATGAATTTGTGGTGAAATTAAATTCATTACTTTCCTTACAAGAATCTCTATATGGTAAAACACAAATTTTAATTGTATATTTATCAGTAGAATTTATATCCCATTTCCAATCTTTAATAGCTTTCTGGAGAGAAAAACTAACCTTCTGTTCTTTTGAACTATTAATTTGATTATCTGTGAACGAAACACCGTGTTTTAATCCAGCACCAATTAAATAAGTGATTGAATGTTCAGAACCTTTAGTGTTATTCTTATTAATCAAACTAACATCGTGCACTGCAGGATACGCATTATTAGTCTCAAATACTACAGATATTAATTTTGATGCATCTAATTTATCTCCTGACTTTGGAGAAATTATTTTGAGAACTGGGGTATGATTTCTCTTGGCTATTATTTTCTGGAAAGGATTCATGGAATTATCTTTAATATCATTGTATGTTAGCAATGAACCACTTTCTTGATCAATAATTTCACTCTTATCTATTCTTAACCAAGACTGAATAGCTGTATTGCCATCTATTTCTTGTTTTATATCGGATCTAACAATTAATTTCTTTGAATCATTATTATTTAATACAATCGGTGCGTCAAGTTTAAATATATAAGAATTTGAAGAGTTTGATTCTAGTACACCTCTAGAGAGAAGGGCCCCTGATTCATTATATAAATTAATGTTTTCAGCAATAGCTCCTCCGCCAACAAAACCAATAGAGTTTATGCTTAATTTACAACTGCTTGAAGCGGTTAATATAAATTTAGCGATTTCAACATTTTTATCACCTAATAAGACCTCTGTGGGAATAGAAGAATAGTAACTCGTGTAAAGTGATGGATAAGAATCGAGACAAGCACCACCATTATTTTCATTAATAGTAAAATAATTATCAGAATAATCTTCAGCAGAATTATCTTTAAAATTAACACGAATTTTATATTTACCAGCAGGAACATTTTTAGGTATTACATATGTCCAGCTTTTATTGTTTCCAACCAATTCATCAGAAACACCAGCAACAGATACTCCACTTGAATTAACAAGCTCTATGTTCATTCTAGGATTTGAAGTCATATTTTGACTATTCCATTTTAGTGTAATTTGCTGACCTATAATATAAGTCTCCCCTCCATTTGGAGAAGTGATAGTAATTGAAGGAGTTGTATTTGATGTACATACTGGGAACGAAGATGATGCACCTGAGATAACATTTTTAATCCAAGTTATATCCATGGAGCTCACAATCCCATCCTTGTTTACATCGGCTCTTTTATTTTGATCATAAGTGAAATAAGTTATTCCACCAATTTTCTGCATCATTAGATTTGTGTCTTTTTCAGTCAAATAACCATCACTATCAATATCACCATAAGGTGAGCAAGGAGACTTTACAAGAGGTACTGGAGCTGACACAATTGAAAAGTAATTGTTAGATTGGTCTGAAATATACCCACTATATACAGATATTTTATACTTACTTGGCACTACTTTCCCTCCAACAAAATTACATGAGCCATTAAAAATATATTCAGATAATATAAATTTAAATCTACCCGCAGAAGCATGAGCGTTACCTACTGTACAATAATTGTAACCTTGGCCTCCATCATTACTAGTGTAAGGTAATGCCAATGCTATATTAACTTGTGAATCATAATTTTCAGCTTTCCAAGTAACTTCATATTCATTTCCAAAGGTCCATGTCTCCCCTCCATTGGGAGAAAGAACGGTTATTGAAGGAGGTATGGTTCCACATGGCAATGTTGTAAACGTTCCATCAGGAGTATATCCTGTACCAATTGTATTTGAAACAGCACCATAGAAGTAATACTTCGTACCACAAGTTAAGCCTGTTATTTCAGGAACACTGTAAGTACCTATTGATACCGACGATCTTGTGTAAGCAAGTGGAGATGAAGGACGTGGATTCTTACCATAGTAAATATATCCAGTAGAACTAGAAACTGGATAACCCATTGACGTAACCTTTGCTCCTAGTACTGCTGAAGTTTGAGTGACAGATGTTGCTGTTGGTGTTGTGACAACTGGAGCAGAGTTAACAGTAGAAGACTTAATTGTAAATGTATTATCAGATTCATCTTGAGACACATATCCTGAAGATCCATTAAATCTTACTAAAATTTTATATCCATTAGATAAATTAGAATTTGATGGGATAGTTAATGTAACATAATTATCACCTACAACTTCTGCTCTAAAAGAGCCAAAATTATAAGTATCACTATATACATTTTTTAAAAAAATTGAAACAGTATCACCTACCTGTGAATCATTATTTGCCATTGTATATTTTACAGTAATTTGCTGACCTACAGTATATTGTTCCCCACCATTTGGACTCAAAACTGTAATTGAAGGAGGAGTGATTGAAGGAGTTGCAATTGTTGAAGCTAATGTTTTAAATGTTCCCTCTTCTGAATATCCTGCTCCAGTTGCATTTACAGCATAACCACGGAATTTATATGTAGTATTGGGAGTTAGATTTGAAGCAATAATCATGGTTGAAGCACTAGTAGACGCATAGCAATCATCTCCCTTATTCTTACTTGGAGTAGAAGACAAAGTTGTTCCATAACAAATTCCACGTTCAGTAATTGTAGATGGATTACCAAGATCAGTTATCGTTGCACTTAAAACGGCAGATGTTTGAGTTATGTTTTGAGGTGTTGGAGATGAAAGTGAAGGAAGAGCTAGTGGTACAGGTGTAGGAGTTACAGGTATAGGGGTAGGAGTTGCTGATGCTGGTGTTGTAAAGCTTACAGTATTACTATAGTTTGTAGCTGTTTCATTCACAGCGTAACTAATTGCTAAATATTTCGTATTTGGAGTTAGCCCTGTTCTATTCTGCGTAAATGGTCCAGTTGTTTTCCCTCCTTCACTCAAACAATTATTTATAGGGCCTTGTGTCTCTATACCAAAACAAGTACCTCGAGCAATGAGCGAAGCCGGAGAGCCCAACGAAGTAACACTGGAGGATATTGTCACCCCTGTGGCTGTAGCAATAACGGTTGTATTACCTAGAGTTGGAGGTGTTGGTATCTCTGTAACAGAACCTTTCAGTGAAGACTTTAATTGAAAAATCTCTTTTTGAAGATTCTTTATTTTTAATAGTGCATCACTCAATACAGATGCCTGAACCTGTCCGACTTCCACAAAAAGGAATCCAAAAATAAACAACCCAACTAGTAACTTTTTCATATGATTTTGTAAAGTCATATTGTTATTATGACTTAAAAATTATGATTATTAATATAGGTATATTATATCACGATTTCTCTCCTAACAATAGGAAATCACCAGTCCTAAGCATGGCTTAGGGCTGGTGATTTAAATATCTCTTTATTTAGCAATATATGGCTAAACCAATACTTTGGTCGCCCGATTGCTACTTAGCAATGTAGGGTAGTAATCCCATAAATCGAGCACGCTTGATAGCAATGGCTAATTTACGTTGATTTTTGGCTGTCACATCTGTTCTCTTACGGGATTGCATACGAGCACTAGGTGTTATAAATCTGCGAAGTAACTCGACATCTTTATAATCTATATGCTTTATGTTATTTGATGAAAAATAATCTTGTTTCATAATTTTTAATTTTTTACTTTATAAACTTTCTACTTGATAACTAAAATGGTATATCTTCTGCGTTTATCTGCTCTTCAGGATATTCAATGGTATCGATCTCTTCTTCTTTTTTAGAAGTGGATGGTGCCTGACTTGGTGAAGATGAACCACTTGGCTTGGAACCAAACTGTACTGTATCTGCAACTACTTCTGTACGATACTTCTTTGTGTTCGTTGCAGCATCATCCCAGCTTCGAGTCTCCATGCGCCCTTCAACCAATATCTGACTTCCCTTTTTCATATATGTAGCAACGTTCTCTGCTGTCTTGCCCCATACTACAATATTATGATAATCCGTTTTCTCTTGTCTGACACCATTGGCGTCTTTGTAAGTACGATTGGTGGCGATACTAAAAGTACAAACTTTATTGCCAGATGCTATTGCTTTTAATTCTGGATCACGTGTTAAATTCCCTATAAGAATTGCTTTGTTTAAATACATCCCGTTAGAAGCAGGTCGCGGTCTTAATTCTACCCTGCTTAGTTATATTTTAATTCGACTTAAAATTTTTAATATAATTTATTCCGTTAGTTACTGCGACCGCGGCTTCTAACGGGATACATATACCAAATTATACCACAAGGGCATCAATTTCTTTGTCTACTTCTTCTACGTTAAGAGGTAAAGATTCCTCTGTTTTTGGAGTAAAGCGACGCTTTGAAGCATCTGTTTTACCATATGCACGCTTGGTAGACATAGTACTTTCACGAACAGTCTTAATCATGAGATAACGAACAAGCTTTTCGTTTTTATCTAAAAATTCTTTTATAATCTTCGCATTTGCAGTTGTGCACTCAAACTTTACCCAACCAAAATACCCATAAGAAAACTTCTGTTTCTTGTTAGCTATTGAACGAGACATTTCATATGCTAGTTCTAACATCTTAGGATACTCATCAGAGATAAAAACCGCTCCATGATCTCCCAATGAATCCTTAAGGGATGTAACTTCTCCTCCCAAATTTTCTTCTGGAATACTTGGAATCATTACATACCCAACTTCATAGATAGAAGACTTTGCATCTGTAGCATCTACATCTGCTCCGTTCTCTACAACTTCTTTTACTTTTGCCATGTATATTTAGCGTAAATACGCTTAATTTATTACTTTTAATATCATTTCATTATGGACCAGTGTGTACCGGTTATAAGACCGGGACAAATGAAATGTAGAGTCATACTAACAGATATTTGATTAAATGTCTATCCTAATCACTTACCGAAGCCTTGCTTCGGTAAGCCTATATTTTAAACAGTTTCTTGGCATTTATGACAATCTGGGAAGCAACCTCTTCTTCCGATAATCCCTTAATTTGAGCTATTTTAGCAACTATGTCCTTCACATATGAAGGTTCATTCCTCTGCCCTCTGTGGGGTACTGGAGCCACGTACGGGCTATCTGTATCTGCCAGAATCATACCAAGCGGAGTCTCTCTTATAACAGCTTCATAATCACAAATCTCAGGCTTTGGCTTGTAGGTTATAGGACCAGCAAAAGATACAAGTATACCTATCTCTATAAATCTTTTCATGTCTTCTACACTTCCAGCAAAGAAATGTGATACTCCCTTATGATATGGAAGTCGGACTTCCGAATGTTTTTTAATGAGTTCATAAATATCAAAATAAGCGTTGTGAGTTTTGTTAGTAGAATGATTGCGAACATGAAGCATCAAGGGAAGTCCAAGCTCGTTGGCAAGTTCAATCTGAGATACAAAAGCCGTTTTCTGTTTCTCTATACTATCTTCGTCCATATGATAATAGTCAAGCCCACACTCACCTACCCCTACTACCTTCCCCTGTTTTGCAAGCTCTCTGTACTTATCTTTATTAAAAATTTCTCCACGAGAAACAAATTCTTGTCCCTCAAAGACCAATACAAGCATACACTCCCTCCCCATATTCATTGGTCATTTCTACTGCCTTCTTGGAAGTATCATATTGGGTGCCAATATTTATAACCCAAGTATCACTTTCTAGAGCACGCGAAATAACCTCATCTCGATCTTCCTCGAATGCTTTGAAGTTCGTATGTGCATGTATATCAATGTATTTAGGCATGAGAAAATTAAGAATTAAGAATTAAGAATTAAGAATTTATTTTCTTAAGAAGAGTGGAGTTTCGGGTTTTTTATTTTGTTTGATTAGTTCCTTCAGCTTTATGTTTGTTTCGGGCATAATTGGGTTAAGCATTCTGGCTATTACATACAATTTCAAAACCAAATCTTTTATCATTTCCTTCCCTTTTTCTTCATCAGTTTTTACAACTTTAAATGGCTGTGTGTCTTGAATAATTTTATCTAATTCAGCAATCTTTTCCCACACATAATCTGTCGCTTTTTTAATATCAAAAGATTCATAAAATTTGAAATATTCTGTAAAATCAGAAACTTCAGGAATTTCTGGACACTTCTCCAAATACTTTTCAGATAAAGTTAAAATGCGAGAAGCTAAATTCCCTAACCCATTTGCAAGTCCTGAGTTGTAAGAATCTTTAAATCGTTCAATAGTAAATGGACTATCTTCAAAACTTCCAACTTCACGAAGAAGGAAGTATCGAAGTGCATCTGTTCCGTATTCTTTCACAATATCACGAGGATCAACAACATTGCCAAGAGTTTTCGACATACGTATACCTCCCTCTCCTGTTATGAATCCATTTACAACTATCTGACGAGAGTTCTCTACCCCTGCTGCCATAAGCATTGCTTGCCACATAGCACTTTGGAAACGAGTATTGTCCTTGCCACAGTATTGAGTGGGGTTTCCATTAACCCAATATTTCTCGAAATTACCTTCACTTGCAGGCCAGCCAAGAGTTGAAATGTAATTCACAAGAGCATCGAACCATACATACATGACTTGTGTGTCATCTCCAGGGACAGGTATCCCCCAAGGCATCTTCTCTTTCAGGCGTGATATGGAGAAATCCTGTAAACCACTTTTCACAAAATTCTTAATTTCATTTAGGCGAAAATCTGGAATAACAAAATTGGGATTTTTATTATAAAATTCCAAAAGCTTATCCCCAAATGCAGAATATTTGAAGAAGTAATTTTCTTCATTTATTATTTTCAGATCTATCCCTGGATGTTCTTGACAATAACCATTCACAAGTTCACCATCAGTCTTCTCACTTTCACACCCTACACAATATTTAGCTTCATAATTTTTCTTATAAATATATCCGTTGTCAGAAACTCTCTTCCAGAATTCTTGAGCAGCCTTCTCGTGATTCTCGTCTGTTGTACGAATAAAATGAATGTCATCTACAACTCCGAACATTTTTAATTGTTCTTTGAAAGTTTCAAAACCTTGATCTACAAAAACTTGAGCCGAGATTCCTTGCTCTTTTGCCTTCTCAAATATTTTCAATCCATGCTCGTCAGTACCAGTATTAAAGTAGACATCATAGCCCAAAAGTTTCTTGTAGCGTACAATAGTATCCGCACGTACGAATTCTAAAGCATGCCCCATATGAAGCGGGGCATTTACGTAAGGTAATGTTGTTGTTAGGTAAAATGTCTTATAATCAAACAAACTGCTGTCGGTACAGCTAAAAATACTCCCCAAATACCAGCAAGTTCAGCTCCGATCAAAACAGAGAGGATCACAACTAAAGGAGAAATACCAGTGGCTTTTTTAACTATCAATGGATATATCAAATAAGTTTCAAATTGACCAAGAATAAAATAAAAGCCTAGTACGACAGCAGCAATAGCAACACCCCCATCTAAATAAGCAAACAAGATCGCTGGAATAGTAGCAATAACCAAACCAAAAGGGACAAGCTCCGCAATGACAACCATCAGAGCTAGAATCAGAGAATATTTAACTCCAATAATAGTGAGTCCTAGATAAGCCAGAACTCCAACAATCATACCCATGAGCAATTGCCCCTGCATCCATAAGCCAATCTTT